>JAQBEG010000602.1:0-5039 GCA_032123985.1 Deltaproteobacteria bacterium | reverse complement strand
GCCGATCCGGTGCACACGCTCGTCACCCAATCGCATCCCGCCGACTTTTTGCGAAGGAAGTCGAGCATGACCGGGTTCTTCAACTCATCGCGCGTCCCGATGCCACCTGGAATCAGGAGAACATCGAGCGCGGGCGAGTCGGCAAACGAATAGTCGACCTCTGCGCGCATGCCCTTGGCGCCCTGCACGACCTGTCCGTCCTCGCTGATCAAGACGACCCGGATGTCGGCCGCGGGTCCCTTCCCCGCGGCGACCTCTCGAGCCATCGTAAAGACCTCGAAAGGCCCCACCCAGTCGAGTTCCTCCGCCCGGTCGAATAACACGAGCCCAATTGTTAGAGACGCTGCAGCCTTTGACTCAGCCATGATTCGAAAACTCCTCTTCTGGCTTTTGTAACCGGATTTCAGGCGCTCAGCGCGACTGAAGATTTTGCGAAGCGTTCGCGATATGCCGACGGTCCTACACCGATCTGACGAATAAACGCCCGGCGCATCGTCTCGCCCGTCCCAAAACCAACAACCGATGCGATCTCCTCGACTGATCGTCGCGATTCCTCCAACCGACGACGCGCCGCCTCGACGCGCACGCATTCGACGAATCGACCTGGGGATTGACCCACCTCTTCGCGAAAGACACGCGCAAAATGCCGTGGACTCATCGCCACCCGCGCCGCGAGTGCGTCGACCGAATGATCCGCCTCCGGGTGTTCAACGACCCAGGTCTGCAGATCACGTAGCGGATCTCGATCGGCCATCTGACCGGCCAATTGGGCAGAGAACTGGGACTGGCCGCCCGTTCGCTTCAGGAAGAACACCATCCAGCGCGAAACCTCGAGCGCCAATTCTTGACCAAGGTCGTCCTCGACGAGCGCCAGCGCCAGATCCATTCCGGCGGTCACTCCAGCCGAGGTCCAGATGTCTCCGTCGCGGACATAAATGGAATCCGCATCCACATCGAGCTTCGGATATCGGCTCGCCAACTCCTCGGCATAGCCCCAATGCGTCGTGACACGACGGCCGTCGAGCAAACCGGCCGCTGCCAACACCGCCGTTCCTGTGCAAACCGAACAGATCCGCCTCGCGGTTTTCGCCGCGGCGCGCACATAATCGAGTACGCTTTCGTCTTGCGAGGCCAGTCGCGAGCCGACGCCTCCAGCGACGATCAGCGTGTCGATTGTCTCCGGGCGATCGTCGAAACCGCGATCGACCCCGATCACGAGACCCGACGATGCGCGAACGAATCCCGGCTCGGGCCCGACGACCTCGATGGAATAGCCGGGGCCGAGGTCACGAGAGGTCTCTGCGAATCCCGCCGCCGCGAGCACTTCGAGAGGGCCGACCACATCAAGCAACTGAACCGAAGGAAACGCGACCATCGCCACCCGACGGGGCACATTCAGCGTTTCTCGCTCGGAGCCGGATTCACAATCGGATTGGGAAGCGTCCATACGAACAACATCGCTTGCGGCGACTTTGTCCGCAATGACAAAGACCCCTCTGTTTAAGCCATACTCAAAAGACGTTTGCTTTGCCCCAGGGGATCCGGTTTGAGCGAACTAGTTCGGTTTCATGCTGTCGTAGACGACACCGACGAATCGCGCCGGAGTCATGAAACCGCCGCCGTAAGCCCCGTCGAAGTCTTTGCTGACGTTCCGGGCAATCACTTGATCGCGATCCAGACCCTCGATGATTAAATTGCGAACACGATCGCGTATTTTGATCAGCATTTCTCGAGTCCCTACGAGTTCCTGGCGGTTGGATAGGGGGCCGTGGCCCGGGATGATGCGCGTCGTTGGCCCGGCGATCGCAATCCCGCGATCAGTCGCCTCGATCATCCCGTCGATCCGGCCGCCGCTCGACGTGTCGATGTACGGATACATCCCGGCGAAATAGGTATCGCCCATGTGCAGCAGATCAGCCTCGCGGAAATAGACAATGGAATCGCCGTCTGTATGTGCGGGTGCGACGTGGCTCGCCTCGATCGTTTGGCCATTGAGATGGAGGGTGACACCGTCCTCGAAAGTAACGACCGGCCAGGCGGCTTCGGGTGATGGGGGAACCGTGCGACCCCGAGCAGCCTGAAACTGCTCGCTGCGGAGACGCTCGCGTACGCGGTGATGCGCCATGATCAATACGCCGGCCCGACCGAGGTTCTCGTTTCCGCCCGTGTGATCCGCGTGCCAGTGGGTATTGAGCACGAAACGGATGGGTTCCTTGGAGAGGGCACTGATCGCTGCGCGAATCTTCGTCGTCAGTGGCGCGTATTGGTCATCGATCAGGAAGACACCGTCCGGACCCGTCGAAACAGCGAGATTTCCCCCAGCGCCCTGCAACATCGCAAGGCCCGATCCGAGATCGGTCGTCTTGATTTCGACGTTCGAGAAGTCCTGCTGAGCGATCGCCGCGAACGGCCAGACAACGAGGAGCATCACCGCCAGCACTACGCCGCGAACAAAGAACGTCGGAAGCAAGGCCCGACTCATCAAGTATGCATCCATCATTCGGTCTACCTCGATTGATCCGTCGTGCGAGTACATAGAGAGTCTGGGACCCACACAGACTGTCGCACGCGGATGCGATACCGTCTGCCGTCATGGGCGGTCCATTCGATAAAAGCGCCGACGACAACACCACGGGCAGAACCACGGACGAACCCAAGCCCCAACCCAAGCCCGACTATGAACGAGACCTGGGGGTCATTGAAGCCATTACCGTCGTGACACGGTCCTGTCCCAACGGTGGTGTCATTGCGGCAGCCGAACGAGCCCTGGGTGCCATCAAAGCAGGTGGCCCCGACACGCTCAAGGAGCAGGCCTATTTCGTTCTCACCGCGATCCAGGGCTGGCGCGGTGATCGTGCCCGCCAGGTTCACAGATCGCTCACTCGCTATCTCGATCCCGACGCCCTCGACCATCGCAATTAGCCACCTCCCGGAAAGCTGAAGAGACCACCGAATGTCGACCCCTGAAACGTTGCGCATCGCCAAGAGTCCCAAAGACCTCGAAAAGGTCCTCGGCCGAATCGAAACCGGCAAGCAACCCAAGCCGGACTGGATCCGTCTCCAGGGCACCTGCCGCCTCGACAAAATGAAAAGTACCGAGCGCGAAGCCTTCCTCGCTCGCATCCATCCCTGCGTGCTGCGCGGCTTCAAGAACGCCTGCGAAACACCCCGCGGTCGGAAGGCACGTCTCGATCTATGGCAATCGATCGCCCGCTCGGGCTTTCACGATTTCAGCGATTTCGGCTGGAGCAAGAACTACGATTCGCCCTACGTCGAGAACTACGACTACATCTCGGCCTACCAAAGAGGCGGCATCGATGCGCTCGATGCCTATTCCGTGTATTCGTCCGTTCTCGGGACCTTTGATTTTGGTGTCGCCGACTTCGTCGATACAAGGCTCTGCAAGAACGTCCGCACCATCGTCGAGCCCATGGCCGGGACCGCGGAGTTCTGTTATTCGGGCCACTTTCGGTTTCCCGATTTCAAATACATGATGATCGACCTCGACGAGGATGCACAGCAACTCGTGCTCTCTCAGCGATGGCTACCCGGTGCATCCAAGGACTACATCGTCGGCGACGTTCTCGCGTCAGACGTCTGGGGACGTGTCAAATCCCAGACCAGTGGCGACTCCCTCGCCTACATCGGCAAACAGAGCCACCACTATTTTACGGCCAAACAGCTCATGCAGCTCATGAAAGTCGCGACGGATCACGTCGATTTCCTGATGCTCGAAACCCCGCAAATCTGTCTCGTCTCGGAAATGGGCGATACCGACGAACTCACGAGAGACGAACAAGAGGACGCCGGATTCAGATGTGAGCTCGTCGGTGAAAAGGATGGCGAACCGAATCCCTTGACGCACGAGCTCTCTTTTCGGCTCGAGGCCAGCAACGGAACCAAGAAGAAGACGATGTTCAACTATCACCGATGGACGTCCTGGGCCCATTCGACCCTCGTCGCCTTTGCGGACATCCTCGATCTCAAGGCCTTCTACTACCACTCGGAAAAAGAAGAATTCGTACCTGTGACCCAATGGGACGATGAGGCGGACTGTGAAGAGAACGTGACCTTCATGCTCTTCACGCATCGCAACGTCTAGGAGAGACAAGAGATCATGCGACTGGAATCTCTACTCTACGCGGCGCTCAATCCGGTCATGACCGCCCTGCTCAGATCGCCGATACATGGCATTGCCAGTGCGAACCTCTGCATATTTTCCTACCGCGGACGGCGTACCGACAAAGCCTATTCGACACCCCTGAGCTTCATGCGGGAAGGCTCGATCGTCCGCCTGCTTTCGAGTCACAAGACCCGCTGGTGGAACAATTTCCTCGCTGGCCCCGTTGCTGTCGATATCGAAATTGGGCGGAAAACCTATTACGGCAAGGCGGTGACGACGGTCGAGGACAGCGAAGCGTTTCGCAACGGTGTTCGCACTTTTCTCACAGCCGTCCCGAGAGACGCCAGGGTCTACGGAATCAAGCTCGACTCCAACCGCAAGCCACGCGAGGAGGACATCGCGCGAGCCGCGGGGCATGTCGTACTCGTCGAAATCGAGCTCTCGAACTGAGCTTGCGAAACAGAACCGCCGCGCGGCAATCGGTCCGACTAATCGGACAAGACCTGTGAGAGGCGGATGAGATAGCCGTCCGGATCGGCCAGCAGCAGCTGAAGAACCGTGCGTCGACCGGCCTTTACCTTGTATGTCTTTTTATGAACGTCCAGGACCAATGGATAGTCACTCATGGCGATTCGATCGTTCGCGGCGGCGATGTCATCTATCTCGATTTCGAGGTTCAGCCCCCTACCAAAAGGTCTCTCCATATCCGCCAGACGCCACTGACCCTGCTGAAATTCCTCGGGCGACGCGTGGACGAGGGACGGCGCTTCTTCGAGCATGATATGCGCCCCGCCAAGATTCAGCGCAGCAAACCGATCTTCATGCCTTTCGTAATCAATACGAAAGCCCAGAATGTCCAGATAGAATGAGAGACTCGCGTCCAGATCCGAAACGTAGAATTCGGGCACGAGCGCGG
>JAQBEG010000601.1:0-13202 GCA_032123985.1 Deltaproteobacteria bacterium | reverse complement strand
CGATCCTCGAGATGACGAATGCGAAGAACGCCCACGAACCCACCCACACCCCGAGACTCATCCAGAGCGCAGAGCGAAAAATGGTTTGTGAGAGCATCGGTCAGCCCACCCGCTTAGGAGGCCGGCGCCTGGTCCTGCGGTTCGAGCGTCTCGGGGTCGAGTCGCTCCGACTGCAGGTGCTGCGCTGTGCCGTCATCGACGAGATCGCTGTGGCACGCGGCCTTGCGACCGTCGTGACCCATCGAGGTCTGCGTCTTCGACGCCAGGCGATGAATTTCTTCGGGTGAGAGGACGCCACGTTGGGCGAGAATTTCGCGCTGAGCGGGATTCAGTGCTGCAGAGATCTTGGGTTTGTCCCACTGATAGGACGCGTCCTTGCCCGAGACGAAGATCGATATCTCCTTGCTGATGCGAACCGAGCACCAGTCATGACCGCACATCGCACAGAAGTCGGTGTCGACGTCGAGATCTTCGTCGTGATACGCGCGGGCGAGGTCGGGATCGAACGATAGCTCGAAGTGTTTCTCCCAATTGAGCGCTGCGCGTGCCTTTGTGAGTTCGTCGTCACGGTCGCGAGCGCTCGGAATGCCGAGTGCGACATCGGCGGCGTGCGCCGCAATTCTGTAGGCGACACAACCCTGCTTGACGTCGTCCTTTTTGGGTAGGCCGAGATGTTCTTTCGGTGTCACGTAGCAGAGCATCGAGGCACCGTGATACGCGGCCGCGGTCGCGCCGATGGCGCTCGTGATGTGGTCGTAGCCGGGAAAGATATCGGTGACGAGAGGGCCCAGCACGTAGAAGGGCGCGCCGTGACATAGTCGGCGCTGGAGCTTCATGTTGAACTCGATCTGGTCGAAGGGCACGTGTCCCGGTCCCTCGATCATGACCTGGCATCCATGTCGCCAAGCTCGCTCCGTGAGTTCCCCGAGTGCCTGGAGTTCGCCGAGCTGAGCGAGATCCGTCGCGTCCGCGAGACCGCCAGGGCGGAGCCCATCGCCGATCGAAAACGTCACATCATATCGGCGAACAAGTTCGCAAATGTCGTCCCAGATTTGCGACATCAGGTTTTCCTGCTCATGATGGATCATCCACTTGGCGAGTAACGAACCGCCGCGACTGACGATTCCGATCAACCGCTTCGAGACGAAGGGCAGATGTTCGCGGCGCACGCCTGCATGAATCGTGAAATAGTCGACGCCCTGCCTTGCCTGGTGTTCGAGCGTATCGAGGACGGTCATCGCGTCGAGGTCCTCGATTTTTCGGTCGAGGATCATCGAGTAGATCGGCACCGTTCCGATCGGCACCGTCGAGGCCTGGCAGATCGCATCACGGGTTGCATCGACGTCACCGCCCGTCGACAGATCCATCACGGTGTCCGCCTCCCAGCGTTCCGCCCAGCGCAGCTTCTCGACTTCCTCGTGCGTTCCGCTCGAGATCGGAGAAGCGCCCATGTTGGCGTTCACCTTTGTAAGCGACGCGCGACCGATCGCCATTGGATCCAGTCCATTCGCGAGATGAACGCGGTTGGCCGGAATCACCATGCGGCCGGCTGCAATTTCATCGCGGATCTCCGTGGCCGAAAGATGAGGTTCACGCTCGGCCACGCGGCGCATTTCCGGAGTGATCAAGCCCATGCGCGCGTGTTCGAGTTGAGTGATCGGTTCGAACCCCTCGGGAGGAGCGAAGCGATACGCATTCGCAGGAGATCGATCCAGGCTGGCAGACGTCGCGTTCCGCCCCCCGTCCGGAAGCAAATGCCAGTCGGGCGGCATGAAATCCCAGGCCGTCTTGTCCGAAGGCTGTGGCATACCCGGCGTATCCGGTGACGAGAAGGCCCGTACACCTCCGACTTCAGGTGGATTCGCGAAACTGCCAGGCGTTGTGCCCTGGTGTTTCGATGAGGGATTGTTGCCGAGACGGGGCAAGGAGAACTTCGAGATGAGATCGGTGGTCATCGTATGGGCCTTCCCTATGCGCGTACTTCGCTGCGACGCGGGGATCGCGCCGACGAATACGAGATCAGGTTCGAAGGGTCTGCTCTCAGGTCGGAGTCCGCATCGAGCGGCCGACCACCCCTAGGCAATCAGAATAAGCAGTGCAGGCGACCAGCGTATCACTTTGGCGTCCCGACTCAATCGCGAAGATCACGTATCCGGCCGGAACTCTATTGGAAGGGCGTGCCGGGATCGCGAGCAGCGGGAATCGCTCCGATATTGCGCCAGGTGGCGGGGCCGAGGTCCCAGTCGATCGAACGCACGAGCGCCCCGTTTCGGTTGAGCAGTCGATGCTCGCCGACGATCTGGTCCGCTTCGACGTGCGCCTCGCTTTTGAGGCGTCCGCCCGCAGCTGTGGGGTAGAAGCTTCGGGCTAGGCCGTCCTCTCTCCCGGCCTGATAACGGCTTTCGGATTCGATTGCCCCGTCGGGAAAATGAGTGCGCATTTCACCCTCGAGACGGCCAGACTCGAAGGTCGCTTCGAACCAGGTTGCGCCGTTCGGATGAAGGATCTCGAATGCGCCCGACCACTCACTCTGCTTGAGGAAGCCGCGTGCAAAGACGCCCCCGTCTTCGTTTCGAATGATGACAGGACCGCTCAGTTGGGAATTGACGTAGATCGCCTGTGTCCGCGGGCGGCCGTTCGAGTAGATCTCCCAATAGGGGCCCGTTCGCGTCGTCATGCCGTCAGTATCGTATCGCTCACACCAGAATGCACGCACGCCCTTCGAAGCTTCGGCAGCGAAAATCGTCGGGTCAGGGTGGCCTGTGGCCAACGTCGTCCCATGCTGACAGGTGAGCATCGAACCTGCGACCGCGCTCGTGGCCATGAGGAGTTGAAATATGAGGCCGGTTGCGCCGATCGCGACGGAGATCATCCGGCTGCCGAAGCCACTGAATAAAACCGTTTCCACGCCGATCCCTACGGTCGATCGGAGGGCTTGCTTGATGGTTCAAACGGCGGTTCGCGCTACTGTGCGGCGCATGCCGAATCAGCGCTTCAGTCGTGCCCATTCCAGACAAGCACTCCTATTGCGAGGTCTTATTCCTACGATTTTTGTGATTTTGATCTCGCTCTTGATTGGCTGCGATCGAAACATCGAGCCCTATCAGCCCGGCGAGCAGCCGAGTCAACCCGACCTTGCCCGCATTTTTCCCGGACGACCCGGTGGTGTCGAGTCGGAGCAAGCCTTGTCGGGCAGTGCGAGGGCACCGGATCGAAGCGCGCTGCCGCCGAGCCGAGCCGAGGGTTCTGCCATTTCCATCACAACGAGCGCCGGGCCAATCGAAGGTCGTGTCGAGTTGCCGGACGAAGCGGCGGGGCGCCCGGCTTCCGGTGTGCTCTTCGTGATCGCCCGTCCGCAGGGCGTACAGGGTGGACCGCCACTCGCTGTCTTGCGAATCGCCGATCCGCAATTTCCACTCGAATTCAGCATCGGCCCCGACAACGTGATGATTCCGAGCATGCGCTTCGAGGGAGCGATTTCGCTGTCGGCGAGGCTCGACGCGGACGGGAATGCGATGACTCGTGGGGCCGAAGACATCTCGAGTCAGGTCGAGGAGCCGCTTTCGCCAGGTACGACGGGCGTCAAACTTTTGCTGACCGAGCGAGGCTGAGTGGCTTTAGGCGTCCGGTTGGAACCGCGGAGCTAGGCGGTTATCGAGGGCGGTGGCTGCGCGCCGAGAACATCGAGTCTGTCGAGCGAGTCGGTCGTGCCAGCAACGATCACCATGTCGCCTTCGACCAGCGTGTCATCACCGTGTGGAACGCGAAGCCGTGCGCCCCCCTCTGGCGTGCGTGAGCGCACGAGCAAGACTTGAACCCCGACGCGTTCGCGTAGGGTGAGTTGCCGAAGGGAACGGCCAATCACGTGGGGCGGTGCCATGAATTCTCGAAGCTGATAACCGTCGCCGAGATCGACAGTCTGACCACGCTCCGCTGCGCTCACGCTGGACTGAAAACCTCCGGCGAGGTCGCGTCGTAGCTGCTCGCGGTTGCTTGCCTCGATGACATCCTTTTCGAGAACGGTTCCGACCAGCCGTTTCTCGTCGTCCGCATCGACGACTGCGATCTCGTCGATGTGGCTGGCGCTGAAAATTTTCATTACGACCGAAAGGTCGACATCGTCCGTCACTGTCGGATGGGTCGGATCGACGAGGTCGCCCGCAACCACGACATGCTGCAACGCATCCTGTTCATAGATCAGTCGGCGAAGCTCGAGCAGTGAGATCGCGCCCAGGTGATCACCGTTCGGACTCTCGACATAGAACTGCGAATGGGGGCTTTGGACAACGAGATCGAGCAAGGTCTTGAAGTCGGCCGATGCCGAGATCACCTCTGGATCGGGCACCATCACATCGCGAACGAATAGCCCCTTCAGCACGTTCGGATCCTTGGTCTCGAAGATGTCGATGCCCTGCCGGCGAAGTTTCGTCGTGTAGATCGAGTCGCGATTCAGAAGTTGCGAGACAAGGGTACTGATCACACAGGCCGTCATGAGCGCGGGGACGATGTCGATCGTCTGTGTGAGCTCGAAGATGATGATGATCGCGGAGACGGGCGCGTGTGTTGCGGCTGCAACGACGGCACCCATCGTGACGAGTGAGTAGGCGCCGGACGATGCGGTCGCACCCGGGAAATACTGCTCGACGACATGGCCAACCGCGCCACCTGCCATCGCGCCCATGAACAGAGAAGGTGCGAAGATGCCTCCAGACCCTCCGGATCCGATCGTGACCGATGTTGCGAAGATTTTCGCGATGACGAGCGTCGCCATCAACACAGCGGGCAGCGAACCGGAGAGCGCATCCGATATTGTCGTATAGCCTACGCCATAGACGTTAGGTAGCCAGATCGCGACTACACCGACGATCGCTCCACCGAGTGCCGCACGAGACCATTCGGGAAGTGGAACCTTGTCGAACAGGTCCTCCGAGAGCGTGAGTGTGCGAATGAACGCGACGGCAACGAGGCCCGCGATGACGCCTGCGACCATGTAGGGAAGCAGCTCGAAGGGGCTGACGATCTCGTAATCGGGGACGACGAACGCGGGATGGTTCCCAATTGCATATCGGGTCACGACCGAGGCGACGACCGAGCTGATGACGATCGGCGTAAACTGCGTGACGGCGAAGTCACCAACGATGATCTCGGCGGCGAAAAGGGCACCCGCAATGGGCGCGTTGAAGGTCGCCGAGATGCCAGCCGCGGCGCCGCATCCGACGAGCGTCCTGACGCCGGCGGCGTTCAAGTTGAAAAACTGCCCGATCGCCGATCCGAAGGCGGAGCCGATCTGCACGATGGGCCCCTCGCGCCCTGCCGAACCACCCGTTCCGATCGTGAGCGCTGAAGCCAGCGCCTTCACGCCGACGACCCGCGCGCGAATGACACCGCCTCGGACCGCGACCGCCTTCATGACCTCGGGAACGCCGTGGCCGCGTGCCTCTCGAGCAAAAAAATAGATGAGCGGCCCGACGAGTAGTCCGCCCGCCGCTGGAATCGCGATTCGCCAATACCAGGCGAGTTGTCTTGCGGCTTCGAGTGGATCGTGCGTCTCAGCGGCGATGCCTTCGCCAATCAGCAATGCCACTCCGTCAGATCCCTCGAAGGCGATTGCCTGCACCGCGCGGATCAGTAATCGAAAGAGGACCGCTCCGAGTGCGCCGGCGAGCCCAACGATGACGGCCGCGGCGACCATGAAGAGATGGCCTCCGCGCTCGAGGAGCGCGTTGGGTTCGGACGACGTCGGCGTCAAGAGTTGGGCCTTCGATGAGAGGGCGCAGCTTAGCAGTCCGGTTCGTTTTGCGTGGTAGGCTAAAGCGATGCAACGGACACCTGGCGAGCCTCGTTTTCAGCCACGTCCCTGGCGCGTCGTCGCCGAGGACCACCTCCAACATTGCAAGATCTTCGACGTCCATCGCGCAATGATGGAATGCCCGAATACAGGGGATTCTCATCCTTTCTATCGGATCGAATCGCCGGCGTGGGTCAATGTCGTCGCGCTGACGGAGAGCGACGAGCTCGTGATGGTGCGGCAGTTCAGACAGGGCGCGCGTTCGTTGACGCTCGAGATCCCGGGCGGAATCATCGACGCGGGAGAGTCGCCCGTGGAGGCGGCCGGGCGGGAGCTACTCGAAGAGACGGGCTATCGAGCCGGTCGCTTGACGAGCCTCGGATCGGTGAATCCGAATCCAGCGCTCTTTGCGAATCGCTGCCATATGCAGCTGGCGGAGAGCTGCACTCTCGTCGGTGAGATTCAGAACACCGCGACCGAGGAGACGACCGTCGAGCTGCTTCCGCTGGCAGCGCTGCCAGACATGCTGCGAAGCGGTGCGATCGATCATGCTCTCGTGGTGGCAGCGCTCTATGCCTTCGAATTATGGCGTTCGGGGTCTGACTGAGCGTCCATTCGGTCGAGAACGATCTCGACGAGTCGAGCGTCGGCGCCGATCGGTGTAGTCAATTCGATCGAAATCGTCGCATGACGTTCGCGCGCGGCCGCGACGAGTTTAGGAATCGACTCTCGCACGTGGAATCCAACGCCCAGGAAGTGAAGGTGCACGAGGATCTCGTTCGCACCGCGAGAGACCAGCCGATCGATCCCCGAGTCGAAATTCGGCTCAGCAAGTTCCATGTGTGCGTGTTCGACGATCCAGCTCGGACGGGCGCTACTGACTCTGCTCGCGAACTCCGCGAGCATCGCGTTGGCCGTGGCGCTTCGGGTGCCGTGGTCGACGATCAGGAGTCCGCGCTGATTCGATTCATTTTTGGACATCGCGAATCTCATTTTCTACCAGTAGGTCGCTCGCACCGTGAGACCGGCGCGGGGACGGACCATGCAGGCGAGGCGCAGCTCGGGGGCGATGCGGTTACGCTCCTTGATCACCCGCTCACGATCCGTTTCTGGCGCGAGGTTCACGGAACCTTCGACAATCTGCAGTCCACAGCGTGCGCACGCCCCGTTTTCTCCGCACGCGCTGGCGATCGGGAGGCCGACCCGGCGGGTAGCCTCGAGGAGCGTCATTTCGTCGACGCCAACTTCGATCGACCGCCCCGATGGCAGAAAGTGAATCTCGCACCGCATAAGGGGAGATTCTAGGGAAGTGATCGTGTGAACGCGTTCCTCAGGGGATAATGTATCCGACTTGGACGTGCCCTCGGCTGCGTTACGTTATCGGTCATGTCTACGGCGGCTCTCCTCGTGATCGGCAATGAGATTCTTTCGGGCAAAGTACGCGATACGAATTCGGCCTACCTGTCCATCGAACTTCGCAAGCTCGGTGTCGATCTCGAACGAATTCTGACGATTCCTGACGTCATCGACACCATCGCCGCTGAGACCCGAATGATGTCCGCCGCCTACGATTTCGTATTCACCTCGGGTGGTATCGGTCCGACTCACGACGATCTCACCATGGACGGCGTCGCCAAGGCATTCGATCTCGACATCGTGCTCAATCAATCGATGGTCGATCGTATGTTGCGCCACTCGAAGAGTCCTGTGAATGACGCCATGAAGAAGATGGCCTTGATTCCCGAAGGAGCAGAAGTTCTCGATGTCGGTGGTCTCTGGTTTCCGGTCGTCGTAGTCAACAACGTTCACATCTTCCCGGGCATTCCCGAGCTTTTCGAAAAGAAATTCGATTCGATCCGGGATCGCTTCGCCGGCGTCCCCTTTTTGCTCCGGAAGATCTACGTTCGAGAGAACGAAAGCGACATAGCCGACGCGCTCAATACGCTTCTGAAAGAATTCCCGCAGCTGATGCTCGGCTCCTACCCTCGAATCAACGAAGATGAATATCGCGTGCTGCTGACGCTCGAGTCACGAGACTCGGACTACGTGAATCGTGCGACCGCCACTCTGGTCAGTCGTTTGCCTGCGGACGCCATCCACAAGATCGAGTAACTCGCGAGATCGGGATTGATCGAGCGCGCGTGAGCTCGCTAAGGGACTATGGACGACACGGCTGTTATTCGTGTGCTCGCGTTCGTTCATCCGGCGTGGATGGTTGTTTCTCTTGCAATGGCAATTGCCACTGCGCGCCTCGGGCTCGAGATTCGCCGAAGACGGTTGAACGCGCGGCCGATTGGCGGCGAACTACGCCGTCGGCACCTGCGAAGCGGAGCGCGTACACTGGTGATGGTTGGAATCGGATTTCTGGCCGGGCCCGTTTCGATGGCGCTTCTTCGTGATCGAGACCCATTCGGGAGTTTCCACTCCATTCTCGGCATGATCGTTCTCGGTCTTTTTGCCTGGACTGGATGGAGTGGTCGCGCACTCGCCAATGGAAACCGCGAAGCGCGAGACATTCATCGGATTGCGGCCGCGTCGAGTGTTGCGGTGGCGATGCTTTCGGCGGTCGCGGGTTTCATCCTCCTGCCCTAGCCGAAGCGTCGGTCGATCGGGCTGCGATCGTCGCCATTCCCCGCTGGGTTCGGTCGACCACGATATCCAGTCCGAGATCTCGCAGGACGGAGCAGATCCCACGCGGATCGAGTCTGAGCTTGTCATAGCTACTGACTGTCAAGTTCCAGTCTGTCCCGGATCGCTCATGAATCACATCGTGAACTCGAACATGCTGATCGTGATATTCAAGGAAACAGGTCAGGATCCGATTTTCATCCGATCTGACGGGAATGAACCGTTCGTTGCCGGCGAGGGGCGTTGAAACGTAGTCGCGAAACGTCGTCAAGAACGTTCCACCCGGGACGAGTGCAGCCGCTATGCCGCCCACAAGATCATCGACTTCGTCCGGAGATGAAAGATGCGTCAACGTATCGCCCATACACACAGCGAGGTCGATCTGAGATGGAATCGCATCCCAGCAGTCGGTGATGTTGGCCTCGAGGGTCTGAATCGACAATTTGCCTCTGCGATCCTTCAGTGATTGAAGGAGTTGGCGACAGGAATCGATCGCGATGACGTCATAGCCTCGCTGTGCGAGCGGGACGGCCTGCAAGCCGTGTCCACAGCCAAAGTCGATCGCAGTTCGAGTGCGAAGGGGTCTCAGGTCGAGTTCATCGAAGAGCGCACAGCTCGGTTCGCAAGCCGTTTCGAAGCGGCCTGTGTACCACTCGTAGATCGGCCCGAGATGATCATCGTAATGATTTTGCACGTCGACCATGGGATCGCTCCGTCCTCGCGACTCAGGGATTCGTGAACCAACGCAGATTGCCTTGGACGTGTCGCGTTCGATGTCTGTCTATCGTCGGATCGGGCATTCTTCAGACCTGGGATCGCAGCTCCAGCCTTTTTGAGAATTCTCTTCGTATCGGCGCTGAGCTTCGAGAAACCCCTGTCGAAGAGCCACACAATCCCGGTGAGAATCGGAATGTTCAGCGATGCAGTTCTCGTCCTGCGTACGCGCGGTTGTCATCGAGTGAAGCTCACTCGAGACGCACGCCGGAACCAGCTGGGCGATCATGATTGCACCGATGCGCAAGGCCGTCGATCGCTTTGGAATTCGCTGACGCAAGATGCCCTCTATGCGCCGGGCGACGACGGAACGCGCATCCGTCCGCTACGGACGGACTTCGTAGTAGAGGTTCGCCGGATCGCTGAAATCATGCTCGACGAAGCGAGTGAACCCGGCCTCGCGGACCATCTTTTCTGCTATTTCGGGATTGAATCCAAGCGTGCCGAGGCCGGCTCCGCCCGGTTCCGACAGCGCCGAAGACATGCAGGCCGAGACGGAGAAGCCGTAGAACATGGCGAGCATGGGATTCCCCAGGTTGTCCTCGAAGTGTGGCTTGCTGCGAATGTCTTTGATGAGCCAGGTTCCGTCAGGCAGGATCGAGCGGCGGATCGCGGCGATCACGCGTGATGGATGCGGCATGTCGTGAATACAATCGAATGTGAGCATGAAATCGAAGCGAGGCTCTTCGGGAAGTTCTTCACCGCCGGCGATATGAAGCTCGACATTGGTCAGTCCGCGTTCCGCAATCATTTCCCGAGCGCGTTCGATTCCGTGTGAGTTCGGGTCGTAGCCGACGAACGTCGAGCGCGGATAGGCTTCCGCCATCGCGACGAGCGCGACTCCGGAACCACATCCGACGTCGACGACGACGGCACCCGCTTCGAGTTTTTCGTGGACGCCGTCGAGTGCCGGAATAATCTGCGGGACCAACGCCAGCCGAACCCAGGTACCGAGCATGCGTTCGGTTCGATGTGCGGCGTTCGGGCCCATCTCTTCGTAGGAGAGTCCAACGCCCGTTCGAAACGCATCTGCGATCTTGTCCGCGATTTCCGGCGGCGTGCCACCGGTGAATGCACCAGAAGCAAAGGCGAGACTGCCGTTTTCGTCGGCCAGAACTGCTGCGCCGGCGGGCGAAAGTTCGAAACGTTCGCTGTCGCCATGATAGTCGAGCAGTCGTGCAGCGGCCTGACCGCGCATCCATTCGAGTAGCCATCGCTCCTGTAGGCCCGTGCGCGAAGCGAGTTCAGCTGGTGTGAGGGGACCCGCGCCGTCCATCGACTCATAGAGGCCGAGTCGGTCGCCGAGATGGATCATCAGAGAAACCATTTCGCCCTGCTTGTAGTTCCAGACCCGCAACGAGTAGGCCTTGAGTTGATCGGGGTCCGGGAGGGAGGGTTGGATCTGGCTCATGCGTGCTCCTGCTGTTTCGGTGGAGCCAGAATGTCGCACGTCCGCGCTCGATGCGCCCGACGGGCGACCGGGTTGATCGGTTCAGCCATCGTCTCGGCGCAATTCGTGCGCGTAGGAATTACAGAAGACCGGCAGAGCCCTGGAGACCTGTATTGATCTCCGGACCTTTCGCGGACGATCCGGGACGGCGATTTTTCCTTTCAACACCCCGACGAGCCATTTGGCCTGTTGTTCGGAGAGCGGCCACAAGGAACAGATGACACGGGTAAATCCGATGAAGAAGAGATTGGCATGGTTTGGGTGCGCGATTTGCTGATAGAGAGCGAGTTCGCTGGCGTCGCAGCCGAGGACTTCATCGTTCAGGAAGGGAAAATCGGGTTTGTACCCGGTCGCCCAGATGACGACATCCGCGTCCGCGCTCGAACCGTCGGCGAATTGAATGGTGGATCCATCGAACGCGTCGATTGCGGGGCGGGCCTCGATGCGCCCTGATTCGAGGGCCGGAATGAAACCCTCCGAAAGGGTCGGTCGTTCCGCCCAGGGGCGAAAGCTCGGATTGGGCAGGTTCCAGTTCGACGGCTGCCCGATCTCGGCCTCGATACGTCCGAGGGACTTTTTGAGAACGATCTGGAACAAGCGAGTTCGAATGGCCTCGGGCATCCAACCAACGATGCTAGGCAGTGGCGACGACGGGTGGGGCGCATTCGAGTCGAGCGGCTGACCGTGAAAAAGTTTGGGCAGGACATAGCGACCGGATCGCGCTGAGAGAATGACGTGAGAGGCGACGACGGACCCATCCATTCCACCCGCGAGTTCGGTTGCAATCTCTGCCGCGCTCGAGCCCAGCCCGACGACGACGACTCGCTTTCCGCTGCAATCGACGGGCGTTATGGGATCCAGGTAGTCGGCCGCGTGAATCTGTTCTCCAGCAAATCGACCTGGAGGGTAGGGGTCCGGCCAACGTCGCGTTCCGTACTGTCCCGTCGCCACGACGCATGCTGCGTATTCGTGGCTGCCTTCGTTTTCGAGATCGATCTGCCAGGTGCCTTCCGCGGTCGGATTTGCGCTCGAGACAGGGCAATCGAGGCGAATTCGTTCGCGGAATCCGAAATGATCAACATAGGCGTTGAAGTAGTCGAGCAATTCGCTGTGGTGGAGGAAATGCGGCGATTCCTCTGGAAAAGGGAAATCCGAGAAGGCCATCTTGGCCTTTGACGTATTGGTATGCAGCGAGCGATAACCGCCACTCTGGCTGCCTTCGACATCCCAGATTCCTCCGACGCTTCGATTGGCCTCGAAGCAGTCGAAGGGGATATTCGCTTCCCAGAGCGCTTTGCAAACGCTGAGGCCGCTTGGGCCAGCACCGATTACGCAGATTCGATCATTTGTATTTTTGGCAGGCATATGACCGATGTTCGCAGGCGATCCGGGCTCGCGCTGGATCGAGTCGCTGACATCTCTTGAAATGAAAAATCAGGGACTAGCGATGCTCGGCAATCACATCCATTGCGCGCTGGCGCAGCCAGTGGTCTGCCAGACACAGACAAACCATCGCTTCGACCATGGGTACGGCGCGCGGAAGCACGCAGGGGTCGTGTCGCCCGCCCGCTTCGAGGCTGACGGACTCGCCCTTCTGGTTCACCGTTTGCTGTGCGACGCGCACTGTCGCGGTCGGTTTGAAGGCGACGCGAAGGCTGATCGATTCACCATTGCTGATCCCCCCCTGAATACCACCGGAACGATTCGACGTCGTTCGGACGCGACCCGTGGCATCCGTTACGAAGGGATCGTTGTGCTCACTGCCGGTCATCGACGTCCCGCCGAAGCCGGACCCGATTTCGAAGCCCTTGGCTGCCGGGAGCGACATCAGCCCCTTCGCGAGCTCCGCTTCGAGTTTGTCGAAGACGGGATCACCGAGTCCCGCAGGGACGCCACGCGCAACACATTCGACGACTCCTCCGACCGAATCGCCTCTCCGTCGGACACCGTCGATGAGCTCAAACATCTTGGCCGCCGCGTCCGAGTCGGGACAACGTACGTCGTTCGAATCAATTTCCTCGAGGGTCACCGTTTCGGGATCGACCTTGGAATCGATTGCCTGGACCTGGCGAACCCAGGCGAGGACTTCGATGCCCGCGACTTCATGCAACAGTTTTCGGGCAATGGCGCCCGCCGCCACGCGACCGATCGTTTCTCGCGCGCTCGCACGACCACCTCCCTGCCAGTTGCGGATGCCGTATTTGGCCTGGGTCGTATAGTCAGCGTGGGAGGGACGATAGACTTCGCGCATTTCCTCATAGGCACTCGGTCGCGCATCTTTGTTTCGCACCATGATCCCGATCGGGGTTCCCAACGTGCGACCCTCGAATACGCCCGAGAGGATTTCGGCTTGGTCGGCTTCCTGGCGCGGCGTTGTGAGCACACTCTGTCCCGGGGCGCCGTCGGTCGAGATCGTGCTGAATTTCGGAGACGTCGATCGCCAGTCGCGGCGGACAGCCCTCGAGCACCACGCCGACCCCGCCGCCATGGGATTCACCGAAGGTCGAGATGCGAAAGAGAGTGCCGTAGACGCTGCCCATGCCGGGTCCGCTCCGAGTGGAC
>JAQBEG010000600.1:0-10284 GCA_032123985.1 Deltaproteobacteria bacterium | reverse complement strand
GCTCCGTGCGCACCGGCTCGGCAACGTTAGGCGTCAAGCTATTGGAGGTTTCGCGCGCATAGCGATTCCAATACGTCGATGACTTCTCCACCCAATTGATCGCGCGGTCGAGTCCGCGAGTGAGTTCGCCGGCGGAGTACGGAGCAGGCGCCTCGCCTTCGGCACCGACGCGCTCGATATGAAAGGTCGGGGCAGTGTGTTCTTCCCAGTCCGGGACAAAGATTTGAATCGTGAAGAGCCGAGCGTCGGGATGGCTCGGGATCCAGTTCTTCTCGTGTTGGTCCGGCGATAGAACCAGTTCCAGGAAGCCATCTTCATCGACTTCGAAGGAGTCGAGGTGGCGTTCGTGGTATGTCCGGTATCGCTCGAGTTGCACGTCGCCTTCGTGTTGACAGAATATCGCCTGGAACATGCCGTCGACGTCGGCCCAGATTTTGTAAGTCTGTTTTGGGTCGATGACCGCTCGCAGGTAGACGTTGTCTGGATTTGGGCCGCCCCATTGGGAATGCGGCTCCTGATAGCGGACGAAGTCGGGGAACGCCGGATCTCCCGCTTCGATCTCCAGTCGGGTCGCGTATCGCAGTAATCGGGTCAGTGCGCGATAGCCTTCTGTCCGTGTGCGCTCATCGCCCGGGAAGTCGGATTCGAGGATCCGGTCGCCCGCTGCCTTGAGTCGGTCGCACCATTCGCGCCACGCCTCGCCCGTGAGCAGTCGATCGGCGTCTTCGTCCATGTCCCTACCTCGATTTGCTTTTGAGGCGCGATTCAGACGGCACCTCCTGGAGACCCGGCCCTAAGCTAGGGCAGTCGGTCTGAATCTTCGCCTCGAAATCGCCTCATCGCGAAAGCTCGTCGAGTTGGCCTCGGGCGTAGTGGGGAAAATTGAGTAGCCGTGGCATTCTGCCCAGAGCGCAAAAGAATTGCTCGATTCAGTCACGATCACTCGCTGTCGCCATTTCGGTCGAGCGAGCGGCGGGATCACATGGGGAGGTTTGCATGATCCACTCAACCCCCGAGTTCATCGACCTAACGCCGGAGATGAAGGCTCGCCTCGATCGGTTTCGAGAGGAGCACAAGAACGATCCGCTGGGAGATGTTGCGGGGACCGTGCTGTGGGAAGATGATCGCGTGAAGATCTGGGAACTCGTGCTCGAACCGGGTGAGGCGAGCGATCTGCATCATCACGAGCATGATTACTATCTGGTGATCATGGAAGGCGACTACGTGGCCGGTGTCTCTCCGAAAGAAGGGGATGTTCTCTCTTTCGTTGGGAAGGTGCCCGCTAACGGCAATACAGTTGCGATTCCGAAGGGCGGCACGGAATGGGCTTTCAACGTGGGCGAAAAGTCCTACCGCGAGATCCTGATCGAGCTCAAATAGATAGAGTCGTCAGTCACCCTCACGCGGGTTCGTTACGATCGCTTTGCCATCGCCGAGTTCGATCATTCCGAGGCTGAGCCCGATGCCAGAATCTGCTCGACCAACAATGTTCGCTGCACCTGCGCCGTCGCCGCGGTGCGCGGGAGCCGATCGACGAGCGCGAGTCTGCGCGGCTTCTTGAAGCCGGCAAGTCGGCCCTCGCAATAGGCCTGTAGCTCAGGCAGGCGGATCGAAGCGCCCTCCTTCGCGACGACCGCTGCGCACAGAATTTCCCCCCAATGGGGGTCGGGCAGTCCGACCACGGCAACCTCAGCGACTCCCGGTGCGTTGCGCAGAACACCTTCGACCTCCGACGGCGAAACGCTCTCGCCGCCGGTTCGCAGGATTTCTTTCTTGCGGCCGACGATCGAGAGGTATCCATCGTCGTCGAGGTTGCCCAGATCGCCAGTCCGAAACCAGCCATCATCGAAGGCGGCGGCCGTCGCCGCGGGATCGTCGAAATAGCCGTCCATCAAGAAGGGACTTCGGACGCAGATCTCGCCATCCGCCGCGAGGCGAACGTCCACGCTCACGGACGCCTGACCGACGCTGCCCGGCTTTTCCAGTATGTCGGCGTCCGCAAGTGCTGTCGCAGATCCGCATTCAGTCGAGCCGTAATAGACGCGAATGGATTGCTTGGGGAATCGTTCTCGAATCGCACGAAGGAGTTCGATCGGAGTGGCCGACGTGCCGGTGTCAAGCTGCCTAAGGCTCGATAGATTCCAGTGCTTCGTGTCTTCTTCGAGCAGCCGGCTCCAGATCAGCGGCAATCCATAGAGTCGATTGGCGTGGCGCCGATCGACCGCGTCGAGCATCGCCTTCGCGGAAGAATCGGTGAAGATGATCTCTCCGCGTGTTTGCCAGGCCGCGAGGGCAAGCGTAAAGGCGGCCATATGAAAGAGCGGGAACATGCAGATCGTTCGCTCGGGCTCGTCGCGAAAGACACCCTGAAATCCCCGTAGCCAATTCGCGCGATGGGACAGCACGACGCCCTTTGGTTGCCCCGTACTTCCGCTCGTGAAGAAGATTACGTGAGGATCTGTCTCGACGAGCTGACGCTCAATGACGGGCTCGACGGGATCCGGCAGGCAGCGCGGATCGATCCGCGGAACTGCGTCGTCGGTCGTCGACGCTGTGGTCGAGTCGAGGCGCGATGTCAGAATTGCGATCTTCGAAATGCCGGCGGAGATCGCTACGGCGGCAGACGGCCCGGCGTGGATCTCATCTGAAACGAGCGCTTGTGCGCGAGCGAGTTTAGCGACCTCGGACGCCTCTTTCGCGCCGAGCCTCGCGTTCAGCGGAGCGTAGACCGCGCCCAGTTTGGCGAGCGCCACAAAGAGCGGAAGGACTTCGAGTGAGGTGTCGGCCCACACGACGATTCGGTCGCCATGTCGGATGCCATAGTCCCTTCGGAGCGACAGGGCGATGCGATTCGCATCGCGTTCGAGGTCGGCATAGCAGAGAACGTCGTCGCCGAGGGACGCCGCCGGCGCTCGGGGCACCGTCTGCGCGGCGCGCCGCACAATCTCACCGACGAGCAACGCCCTACCTTCCGCCAACGCCCAGTCCCCGCACGTGGTTCGCCGCGCGAACCCATTCGCTCGCGCTGTCCATGGATTCAAGAGTCTGCCCGAGTCGGATCGGAAAAGATCCCTTGCCTCTTGATCGGATCGAGAATATCATTCTCACTATGCAGAATAAGGTTCTTAGCCATATTTCCGGCGCCACGCCAGTCCGTGTCGAGGGGGGTAGAGACTCTCGTGTCAATCAAGTGGTCGACCGCGGACTCGAGGCGCGCCGTACGGCAGCTCGAGAAGAAATCGTAAGACTGGTCGCTGCCACTCTGAAACTGATCGAGAGGACCGGCCGCCTGGATCCCAAGGTGAGCGACATCCTGGCTGAAGCGGGTCTCTCTAATCAGGCGTTCTATCGACATTTTCGTGGCAAGCACGAATTGCTGGTGGCTGTCCTCGACGAGGGCATTCGAGGCCTGGCCGATTATTTGACGCGACGAATGTCGGCCGCCAAGACGCCGACCGATTCGATCCGCGAGTGGATCCGCGGCATGGCCGCGCAAGCGCAGAACCCGGGCGGCGCTCAGGCCACTCGTCCCTTTGCGCTCGCGCGCGGTCGATTGGCGGAATCGTTCGGCGCTGAAGTCACTCATTCGGAAGCGCAGATGACTGCGCCGCTGCGGGGCGCTCTCGAAGCGGCCGCCGTATCGGGTGAACTCCCAAAGGTTCATCCATCCGGCGATGCCGAAATGCTCTATCTGCTGATGATGAACTGGGTCGAGGCACGGCTTATCGAGGGTCGAATTCCGGAAGAGAGCGAGGTCGCGCGCCTCGAATCCTTCGCGCTCGCCGGACTGGCTCGTGGATCCGCTTTTCAAGCGGATCAGGCGATGCCATGAGCGTCGAAACTGGCTGCATGGCGCGAACGACGGTGGAGCGAGAGGTTCTTCTCACGGGCATCGGTGGGCAAGGCGTTCAACTTGCAGCCAAGATTCTGGCCCTCGCTGCGACGCGCGAAGAGCGTGAAGTGATGTCGCTCGGAACCTATGGTGGAACGATGCGCGGGGGCAATACCGATGCCACCGTCGTCATCGGCGATGGTCCGCTGACGTCGCCGCCGATCGTATCGAGAGCGTGGTCCGTTGTCGTGGTACATCCTCGATTTGCTCCGCCGATATTGCTGAAGCTGCGCGACGAGAGCATCGTGCTCGCGGATGAAGACCTGCTCGAGACACCGCTTCTGGCAAAGTCGAGCCGGATCGTGTTGCTACCGGCGACGACGATTGCGAGGGAGATCGGCGCGCCCAAAGCGGCTGCGCTCGTTCTGCTCGGCGCCTTTGCTTCGCTCACGGGAATCGTCGGACCCGAGGCGTTGAAAGAAGCGCTGGCCAATTCACTTCCCAGCTATCGCAAGGAATTCCTTGGATCAAACCAGCTCGCTCTCGAAGCCGGCGCAGCGGCTCTGCCGAAGATGGACGAGCCCGCCTGGACGTCGAGGGCCGCATGAGTCGAAACACTCCGAGAGGTACTGTCGTGATCGACGCGGGGCGCTGCAAGGGCTGCGAACTCTGCATTCCCGCGTGTCCGCCCCAAGTTCTTCGCATGTCCGATCGCCGAAACGAATCGGGCTACCTGGTTCCAGAACTACTGGAGGGCTGCACGGGCTGTAACGCGTGTTTGATGGTCTGTCCCGACTTCTGTTTCGAGGTCTACTCGATCGATGGGTCGGTCGTACTAGAGGAAGCGCGATGACGCGGGTATTGATGGAAGGATCCGAGGCGATCGTCGAGGCCGCGATCGCAGCCGGTTGTCGCTTTTTTTCTGGCTACCCGATGACGCCGTTTACGGAGGTCCTCGAACATTTCGCCCGGCGATTGCCGGAAGCGGGCGGTGCATGCATCAATTCCGAGAGTGAACTCGAGGCGATCGGTCATGCCTGGGGCGCCGCAGCGACGGGTGCGCGCGCCGCGACTGGATCGACGGGCCAGGGGCTCTCGCTCATGCAGGAGTCGATGTCTGAGATCACGCGGGCGGAGATTCCCATCGTGATCTTCAACATGGCGCGCGGTCAGGGCGATTATTTTCAGGCCACCCGCGGCGGCGGACACGGCGACTATCGTCATATCGTGCTCGCGCCGATCAACGTCATCGAAGCCGTCGAGATCACCCAGCTCGCCTTCCATCTGGCCGAACGCTGGCGTCATCCCGTGCTGATCTACGGAGACTACCTGTTGGCCCATACCGCGGAAGCGGTGGCGATCGAGCGCATGGATTTCGGACCGCTTCCCGCAAAAGACTGGGCCGTCGACGGCAGTCTGGGTGGCACGGGTCGCTCGCGAAATCTCAACCCGATCGGCATGACGAAGGGCTCGAAGGGCATCGACCCAAACAAGTTTTGGCAGGATCTCTTCAATAAGCAGAACGAGATCGAAGCCAGCGAGCAACGTTTCGAGGCTGTTCACACCGAAGACGCCGAACTCGTGATCGTTGCTTTTGGGACACTCGCGCGTTTCGCCCGCGCCGCCATCGAAGAGCTTCGTGCCGAGGGCATCCGCGTTGGACTCTTTCGACCCATCAGTCTCTGGCCCTTTCCGGCCGATGCACTCGTTGCGGCCACACGGTCGGCGAAGCGCGTCGCCTGTCTCGAGCAGAATGCCGGACAGATGATCGAAGACGTCAAGCTCTCGCTTCTGGGCTCGCTTCCCGTCGTTCCGATTGGCGGCATTTCAACCGACGCGGCGGGTTTCGGTATCGGCGCGCTACTCGATAGCGATGTGATTCGGGAACGTGCCATGGCCGCCTTCGAGGGCAGAGCCGTGAATGCTGGAGTGGTCGCATGAGTGACGACAAGCTTCGCGTCATCGCGACCGACAAAGCCCCGAGCGGCGGCTGTCAGCTGAAGGGCTCCTTCGATCCAGCGTTGACATTGATGGGCGAGCACGATCTGTGTCCGGGTTGCGGTGAGCCCGTGGCATTACGGCAGATCCTCGATTCGATCGACGCCATGGGAATGTCTCAACGCACGATCGGAACGATTGGCATCGGATGCTACACGGCGCTGACGAGTCTGATGGATATCGACCTGATCCAGGCGCTACACGGTCGCGCGCCCTCTGTTGCGACGGGCGCGAAACGGATGCAGCCGAACAATCTTCATTTTACGTTGCAAGGCGACGGCGACATGGTCAATGAAGGCCTGCAGGAGGTCATTCATACGGCGGCGCGCGGGGAGAACATCACCTGCATTCTCCTGAACAACGGTGTGTTTGGAGAGACCGGCGGTCATATGACTGCGACCACGGTTCTCGGTCAGCGCACGAAGACCTCGATCGACGGTCGGGATGCAGCGACGCATGGCTATCCGATCCTGATTGGCGACCTATTGAGTCGCCTCGAAGGGACCGCCTACGCCGCGCGTGCCTCGGTCCACGACGCGAAGGGGATCGCCAGAGCTCGACGCTTCATCGACCGCGCGTTCGAGGTGCAAATGAAGGGGGAGGGGTTCTCGTTCGTCGAAATTCTGACGATGTGTCCGACGGGGTGGTTCGTGCCGACTGCGGATGGCCCGGAATACCTGGACACGCGGCTCGGCGCCGTCCACGAGGTCGGTGAGCTCAAACGCGATGGCGTATTGATCGAATCGGCCTCGGCCTAGCGCGTGGAGATCTCGCGAGCGATCCACCAAGCCGGGCTAGGATCTCTCGTCGGGGGTTGGTTCGACGGGTGCTGGTTCGACGGGTGTTGCCTCGGCCGGCATGGCGGGCAGCCGCTGCTCGACCGGCACGCCCGTCGCGTTGGCAACCATCGACAGCATTGTGTAGTTCCCGACGACGAAAACGATCTCGACTATTTCGGCGTCGCTCCACGCTCCGCGAAGCATCGCGAATGTATCGTCTGTGAGATGCTGGTCTGCGTGCAGCTCATCCGCGGCCAGCAGCAACACCCGCTCCCTCGAGCCCCAATCAGGGTGTCCGGGCCCAGAGACAATCCGGCCAATCTCTTCCGGCAACAATCCATGCGCCAATCCGTACTCGACGTGGTGTCCCCATTCGAAATCGGATCGACAATTCCAGGCCGTGCGGAGTGCGAGAAGCTCGGCGTTTCGACGGAGCAGGACGCCTCGCAGCGCAAGCGCACTGGTAAAGCCCAGAAAGGGCGACAACAGATTGGGGTGATGCGCGATGGTGTAGAGGATGTTGGGCGGGCCATTGCCGTCGCAACTTTCTGCCGCCGGCGTAGCGTCACCCAGGACCGCCCGCGTCGCCTCATTCCAATGACTCGCATCCGACAGCCGGATTCGGGGTTTCATGGCTTCTCGTTCCTCGCACAGGTCGACTCTCTACCGGTGCCAAAGGTGTCAATATGGCGCGTCTCAGAAATCGATGCGTAGCGTAAAACACGCTCAATGCCGCCTTCTGACCGGATCCATCGTGTTTGGGGTTCTTGCGATTCAGCAATGGACCGCTGGTGATGCGTTCGCACAGCATCTCCTGATCGCGAATCGGAGCGACAACGACCTTTCCGTGATTTCGATCGCGGATGGCCGCGAGATCGCTCGAGTCGATACGGGCCATTCGCCCCACGAAGTCGAAATAGACCCGAGCGGGACCGTAGCGATCGTGTCCAACTATGGAACGAATGACGAGCCGGGATCGACTCTCACGCGCATCGATCTTGAAACGCTCGCGGTTTCGACGCTCGACGTCGGACCAAACACCCGGCCCCACGGTTTGGCGTGGTTGCCGGATGGGCGGCACCTGCTCGTGACGACCGAAGGCACGCAATCCATAGCGCTCGTTGATCTTGAAACCATGAGCGTGACGAAATCGATCACGACACCTGGCGAACATCCCCATATGGTCGTCGCGGATTCTGCCGGGCGCTGGGCGTGGGTGACACACGTCGTCAGCGGGAGTGTTTCGAAGATCGATCTGGTGGCGCTCGAGGTCGTGGCCAGCGTGCCGGCCGGCGAGGGCGCCGAGGGTATTGCGCTCGATTCCGAGGCCCGTCTCTGGACCGCCGCGAATGGAGATGGCACGGTGCGCGTTTTCGACGCGGATTCGCTAGAGCAGCTTGCGTCGATCGACGTAGGCGGCATGGCAATTCGCGTCGAACTCGCCGAGGAACATGGCGTTGCGCTCGTCACGTCTGCGGTCGCCGGCCGTATCACGGCGATCGATATGAACACCTTGGAAATACGTCGGTACGTCAACACGCGTTGGCATGCGAAGTTGAGCAGCGGTCGCTTCCTCGGCGGTTTTTTCGGCGCGCTTCCTGTTCCTGTTGGCGCGCAGCTAGGCTCGACTGGTAATTCCTTCTACGTCGCCAATTCCTTCGGCGGAGTTGTGGTGGAGTTTTCTCTGCCCGGCTTCGAGGTACTTCGGGAGCTCGAAGCGGGGCGTGAGCCGGACGGTATGGCCGTCGTCGCGAAATCGAAAGGGCACTGAGCGAAGAATGCAGCGATATTGTTCCACCGAGGCTCGGGATATCGAAAGGAGATCGCCATGTCAGCATGGTTCGAGATGCGACCCGTTGGCCTGAATTTTCTGGACGACGGCCCGATGCGCTTCGAAGTCGCCGTGCAGACTTCGCTGTCGCGCGAACAATGTTGGGCGGCCTTTAGCGACGCGGCGGGCTGGTCAGCCTGGTTTCCGGGCGTGCGCGAGGCGGGGTATCGAACGCAAGCGCTTCCCTACGGTGTGGGAACGATTCGCACTGCGGAGGTCAACGGTGTGCGATTCGAGGAGACGATCCTCGCCTGGGACGAGCTGTCGCGTTGGATCTATCGAATAGACCGCTGCACGGCCGAACTGGCGACGGCACAAGTCGAAGCGACCCTGTTCGAGGAGCGACCGGGAGGCGGCACTCAAGTGGTCTGGATCTTGGTGTCCGATCCGTGCCCCCTGATGGCGGCCGCCGCGGACGCCTTGCCGGGAATTCTCGAACAGAAACTGACCGAGGCAATGCGAAATCTCGAAGTTCATCGACGAGGGGTTGCTTCTCCCGCCATCGAGGAGAGGAGTCCATGATTTCAGTGAATGATCTCGTGTCCCCCATGAACCCGCTGATCAGCCTTTTGCTTCGATCACCGCTTCATTTCCTGGCATCGAAGGGGTTGATGGTGGTCCGTTGGTCGGGGCGTAAGAGTGGAGCTCGTTTCGCGATTCCGGTTGGTTACCAGCGGGATGGCGACATCGTCACGGTTTTGATCTCTAAGCCGGCCGAGAAGAATTGGTGGAAGAATTTCCGCACACCGTGGCCCGCGGAGTTGTTGATCGAGCGGCGATCGAAAACCGCGATGGGTCGATGGATCGAGCCGGGGACGGCCGATTTCTTTGCGCCGCTGGAAACGACGATGCGGCGGTTGCCGTGGATGGGCAGCCAATTCGGCGGGATCAAGTTCGATCCCGCGATCGGACTCAGCGAAGGACAGAGAGATATCCTGTGCGAAAGGGCCGGCGTGATTCGTTTTGAACTCGCCCACTGATCGCCCTGGCAGACCGCAGTTCGGTTCGGCCGGCATTCATGGGATCCCGAATCGGCATGGCTGGACTAAGCTCTTCTCCATGAAAGCTATTCTGATCGACCAACCCGGTGACGAAGACTGCATGAAGCTCGGCGAGACCGCGTCGCCCGAACTGGGACCCGGGACGATCAGGATCCGAAATTTCGCGAGCGGAATCAATCGCGCCGATCTGCTCCAGCGACAGGGTTTCTACCCGCCACCGGCCGGGGCGTCCGCGATCCTCGGTCTCGAATGCGCCGGTGTGGTCTCCGAGGTGGCAGCGGGCGTTCAACGATTTTCGCCGGGCGACCGGGTCATGGCTCTGCTCTCGGGTGGGGGGTATGCGGAAGACGTCGTCGTTGATGCGGGCTCGGTCATTCGGTTGCCCGACGCGCTTTCCTTCGAAGAGGGTGCGGGTCTGACGGAAACACTGCTGACGGTCTTCCTGAATGTATTCCAGCTCGGAGCGCTGCCAGACGGCGGGAGTCTGCTCGTCCATGGCGGCGGCAGCGGAATCGGAACGACCGCGATCGATCTCGTGAAGCGTTCCGGCGGCCGCGTGATCGCGACGGCCGGAAGCGCGGAAAAGTGCCAGCGCTGTCTCGATCTGGGAGCCGATTTCGTCGCGAACTACAAAGAGGATGATTGGGTCGAGACGGTTCGTGAAGCGACGGATGGACGGGGCGTCGACGTGGTACTCGATTCGATCGGCGGACCCTATCTGGAAAAGAATCTGAAGTCCCTGGCCATCGATGGATCGCTCGTCTTGATCGGATTGATGGGCGGGGCGAAAGCGGAGATTCCGCTGGGGTTGCTCTTGATGCGTAGACTCAAGGTGATTGGCTC
>JAQBEG010000599.1:0-4042 GCA_032123985.1 Deltaproteobacteria bacterium | reverse complement strand
GGTCGTGCCATCAAGGCCTGGACCTTGGGCACGACCGACTCGAAAGCGAATCAAGTCGCAGTTCGCAGCAAGCAGCAAATTCTAGAATTCGCTCGAATTCGGATCATTCAGGTCAGGCCCCCAATAGCCATCGCTTTCAGTCCATTCGCTCATCATTGGAAGCCGCCGGCTGCTTTCCCATGTCTCGTCGGCGTCGGCCATTCCGATCTCGCCATGGGCACAGCTGAGAAACGGATATTTGATCTGAATGAGTCGCGGGCACTCTCCTTCAGCCACGGCCTCGGCGGGCTGACTGAGGTCGATCCCATCGAGCGCCATCGCGGCGCCCGGAGAGCAAAGAACACCGATTAGAACAACAGCAACATTGAGCTTCATGAGGAGCTCCTTCAACAGCAGCGCCCAGCCCCTTCACCTCCCGTTCCTATTCTCGCACGCCACACGTAAAAAACTCAACACGAAATTTCCCAAAGGAATCCCGCCCTTCTCGTTTCCAGCACAGATCGACGAGAACGCCAGCGCGCCACCAGCCGTCTCCAATCCCAGCGAGAGAGTCCGGTGCGGTGCGGATTTCGCGAAATAAAGCGGAGCCCCAGATCGTCGCAGCAGAGCGAACGCCAGAACACCAAATTCGCACTTGGAAGGAAGCCCGAGGCGGGAGGGCGAGCCTTTCTCTGAATCCGCGCCGCGCCGGGCTCGAGTCCAAGGCATCAAAGCCCAACACCAACTCGAAGCTATTTTGCGGTCCTGGCTTTCGCTTCCTCAGCCTGGACCAACGGTTCGAAACGACCCTTTTCCGTCGCTTTCATATAGGCGTCGTGCGCCGTGATCTTTCCATCTTTGACGAACGCGAAGAGGACGTCATCCATCGCCTGCATTCCCTGGTTCTTACCCGCCTGGATGATCGAAGAGAGCATCGGCGTATTCCCGTCACGAATGATGTTCGGAAGCCCTGCCGTCCTGAGCAAAATTTCGTTGACCGCGATTCGACCACCGTTGTCCGCCCGACGCAGCAATAGCTGTGAGACGATGCCTGCCAGAGATTCGGCGAGCGATATGCGAATCATGTTCTGTTCTTCGGCCGGGAAGGCATCGATGATCCGGTCGATCGTCTTGGCCGCATTATTCGTATGCAGCGTGCCGAAGACAAGCATCCCCATCTCTGCAGCGGTGATCGCGAGACTGATCGTCTCCTGCTCGCGCATTTCGCCCACCAGAATCACATCGGCGTCCTGGCGAATCGCAGATTTGAGCGCAGGTCCGAAGCCTTGCGAATGCAGACCTACTTCGCGATGCGAGAAAAGCGAGTTTCGATTCTGATGCACGAACTCGACGGGATCCTCGATCGTCACGATATGTCGTGAATAGGTCTTGTTGATCTTGTCCACGATGGCGGCGAGCGTGGTTGACTTACCGGAGCCCGTGGGGCCGGTGACGAGAACGAGGCCCTCTTTGAGATCCGCCAGGTCGCAGACGGCCTTGGGCAGTTTCAAATCTTCGAGGGAGATGATTTCTTCGGGGATAATCCGAAAGACACATGCCGCTCCGGATTGCTGAACGAAATAGTTCGCCCGAAACCGGGCGACGCCATCGAGGCTGAATGCGAAGTCGAGATCGAACGTCTGGTTGTACTCATTCCAGGCTCGCTCGGACGCAACCTCTTTCATCATGCCACGCAGCGCCTCGTGAGGCAGGGTCGCGTGACCTTCTATCGTCTGAATGGAGCCCTTGGCGCGGAAGCGCGGCGGCTGACCCGCGACCAGATGGAGGTCGGAACCGTCGTTCTGCTTGAGATGGACCAGGAGCGGGTCGATTTGTGCCACGATCTAGTTTCCTCGTTCAGGCGCCGGCGGTGATCAGCTTCTTTTCTTCAGCGAGTTCGAGCGCGACATCTCTCGTGATCTTCCCGGCGGCGACAAGATCGTTCAGCGATTGTTCCAGCAAATACATCCCGTGAGCCCTGCCCGTTTGCATTGACGATCGGATCTGCACGGTCTTTTCATCCCGAATCAGATTGCCGATCGCGCGGTTGATGACGAGCAATTCGAGCGCGGGCACTCGGCTCCTCCCATCGGCGGTGGGGACGAGTCGCTGGGATAGCACGGCTCGCAACGACTCCGAGAGCATCGCGCGGACCTGATCCTGCTCGTTCGACGGGAAGGCGCCGATCATGCGATTGATTGTCCGAACTGCGTTCGATGTATGCAGCGTGGCCAGCACGAAGTGGCCCGTCTCGGCCGCCGTCATTGCGAGGCTGATCGTTTCCAGGTCACGCAACTCGCCGATCACGATGATGTCGGGGTCCTCGCGCAATGCGCCGCGCAGGGCGCGCACGAAGCTCGAAGTGTGATGACCCGCGTGACGTTGATTGACGAGACACTGCTTCGACGGATGGATGATCTCGATCGGATCTTCCACCGTCAGGATATGATCGTTGCGATTCTCGTTGATGTGATTCACGAGTGCAGCGAGAGTCGCTGACTTTCCACAACCGGCGGGACCGGTGATCAACACCATCCCCTGGTGATAGTCGGTGTACTTCTTGAGGTCATCGGGCAAGCCGAGTTCTGCGAGCGTTGGCGGCTTGTCCGGGATCGTTCGGAACACGGCGTCGAGACCGCGTTGTTGGCGATAGGCATTCGCGCGAAAGCGACCTATGCCCGGCAGGTCGAAGCAAAAATCAAGCTCGCCTCTACTACCAAGAATTTGACGTTGCTCCGGTGTGAGGGCAGCCGCGACCATGCGTTCGACCCCTTCCGACTGAATGTTCGCATCAGAGATGACGAACTCGCCATTCACGCGCAGCTTGAGGGCGCCTCCTGCATGCAGATGGATGTCCGAAGCTTTCTGGGCAACCCCTGCGGCCAGAATCGATTCGAGGTTCTTACGATCTGCCGCACTTGGGTCGGGTACGGGGAGTTCGAGCGAGGGCGAGTCGTCATCATCCGAGAATTTGAAGGTGGGTTTCGGTTGAGCTGATGACGCTGGCGATGCGGCCGCCTTGAGATCGGAAGCTGCAGGCTGTCGAGGCGTCGCGATCGGTTCCGACGCGGTCCGTGACTCGAGAATCAGCTCGGAGGAACTCGTCGCGGGAGCGTCCGGATTGGATCGGGCCAAGGATGCGGCGGGCGGCTCGTGCAGTGCATCGACATCGTGACTCGTCATCGGTGCAGCAGACGCGGCTGCTTGATCCGCTGCTGCGTGAATCTCGGACGGGCGTGCTGCCGGCGGCGCCGCCGGACGCTCGATCGCGGGCTCGGCGGCGCCTGCGGACATGGCCGCCGCTTTCTTCGCGTTGTGTTTTTCCAGCAGGTCCGCCTGCACCTTTTGGATCTTCGCAATCTGGTCGCGATCGAGGAGCCCCATCTGCATGAAGACCTGCGCGAGTCTCGGATTGCCAGAAGAAACGCTCTCGGCCATCGCTCGCTCAACCTCGTTCGAGGTCAGCATTTTGAGCTGAATCGCCAGGCGCCCCACCAACGGTATCGGCTTTTTTTCCGCCATCGCTAGGCGGTATCGGCATCTCCGGGTGGTGCCCTGAGCCCTGGAGAAGGGCTTTTCAAATCAACCCGCACGGCCTTGCGAGGCCTCACGGCTGTCTAGACGACTCTCGGCGGCCGTTTTGGTGGACTGGGCTACGGTCGCGACCCCGAAGGACCCCTCAACCGGAGATTCTCTCGTGTCCAGTGACACCCCGCGATCCCAGGCGGAAACGCCCTCGACGCCCAAACCGGCGAGCGAGGGTCCGAGTCTCGACAGCACGCAGCGCCGTTATCTGCGAAGTCTTGCGCACCCACTGAAACCCGTAGTCTTCGTCGGCGAAGGAGGCGTCAGCCCGGCCGTACTGAAGGCTCTCGATGAAGCGCTCTCGGCGCATGAATTGGTGAAGATCCGGCTACGGCAACCCGCTGACAAAAAGGACGCTGCGCGCGAGCTCGCTCGTGAAAGTGCGTCGGCCCTATGCGGCGTGGTCGGCCATACCGTCGTGCTCTACCGACCTCATCCCGACGAGCCCAAGATCAAACTCTCGAAGCGCGACTGAGTC
>JAQBEG010000598.1:0-2513 GCA_032123985.1 Deltaproteobacteria bacterium | reverse complement strand
AACGACGAGATCGTCCACGGCATCCCCGGATCCCGAGAGCTCGAGGAGGGCGATATCGTCAGCCTCGACTTCGGTGTATCCGTGGATGGCTATCACGGCGACTCGGCCGTGACCGTCGCCGTAGGCTCGGTTGGCGAAGAGGAAGAGAGACTGCTCGAGGTGTCGCAGCAGTCCCTCGAGGATGCGATGAAAATCATGGAGCCCGGGAAGCGTCTTTCAGACATCGGGCACACCGTACAGGAGCGGGTCGAGGCGGCCGGCTTTTCCGTCGTACGCGACTTCGCCGGTCACGGAATCGGCAATGCGCTGCACGAGCCGCCGTGGATCCCCAATTACGGGGCTCCGGGGCGGGGTCCCCGCCTCATGCCGGGGATGGTATTTGCGATCGAGCCGATGGTGACGGCTGGCGACCCGACGGTCCGCATGCTCGACGACGAATGGACGGCCGTCACGGCGGATGGCTCGCTGGCAGCTCACTTCGAACACACGATCCTGATCACGGATCGCGGTCCCGATGTCCTCACGAGGATCGAGGGATCCCATTGAACGAGAGGCGCCACCCGAGATGAAGGTCAGGGCATCGGTTCGGAAGATGTGTGCGAAGTGCCGCATCATCAAGCGGCGCGGCGTGGTTCGCGTGATCTGCGAAAACCCGAAGCACAAGCAGCGACAGGGCTAGCGCGCCGACGGCGCGAGGAGGAAACATGGCGCGACTTGCAGGAATCGACCTGCCCCGGAACAAGCGGATCGACATAGCGCTGACCTACATCCACGGCATTGGTCGGACCTCGGCGCGGAAGATCTGCGAACAGGCGGAGATCTCGCCCGAATCGAAGACGGAAATCCTCGCGGACGCCGAGCTCGTGAAGTTGCGCGAGGTGATCGAGCGCGACTACAAGGTCGAGGGTGATCGGCGGCGGGACACTACCCAGAACATCAAGATGCTCATGGACATCGGTTGCTACCGCGGCCTGCGGCACCGGCGGGGTCTCCCGGTCCGGGGCCAGCGCACCCATACCAACGCGCGGACCCGCAAGGGCCCCGCGAAGACCATCGCCGGCAAGAAGAAGCCGGTAACGAAGAAGTAGTGAGGCACGCGTGAAAAAGGGCGGACGCAAGAAGGCCAAGAAGAACGTCCAGTCGGGCGTTGCGCACATCCAGTCCACGTTCAACAACACGATCATTACGATCACGGACGTGGCCGGCGGGACGCTGTGTTGGGCTACGGCCGGCGGACAGGGATTCAAGGGATCGAGGAAGTCGACCCCCTTCGCTGCGCAGGTCGCAGCGGAAGAGTGCGCGAAGAAGGCGAACGAGCATGGCATTCGCCAGCTCGTCGTGTACGTGAAGGGACCGGGCGCAGGGCGCGAATCGGCGGTACGGGCAATCCAGTCTGCCGGCATCAAGGTCACGATGATCAAGGACGTCACACCGATCCCGCACAACGGCTGTCGGCCGCCGAAGCGGCGACGCGTCTAGAGCGGAGAGGAAACATGGCTCGATACACCCAAGCGGTCTGCCGGCTCTGCCGTCGGGAGGGCATGAAGCTCTTCCTGAAGGGAGACCGGTGCTTCAGCGCAAAATGCGGCGTCGAACGCCGTAGCTATCCCCCTGGCCAGCACGGCCAGGGCCGTGCGCGCTTCTCCGACTTCGGCGTGCAGCTGCGCGAGAAGCAGAAGGTGAAGCGGATGTACGGCCTCCTGGAGGACCAGTTCGCCAGCACCATGAAGCGCGCGAGCCGCATGAAGGGGCGCGCGGGCGAGAACCTGCTCGTGCTCCTGGAGCGCAGGCTCGACAACGTGGTGTTCCGCATGGGCTTTGCGACGTCGCGCGCCGAGGCCCGCCAGCTCGTATGTCACGGGCACTTCCGTGTGAACGGACGGCGGGCAAGCGTCCCCTCGATGACGCTGCGTCAGGGAGACCTGGTGACGGTGCGCGAGAAGTCGCGAAAGGTCGAGCGGATCTCGGGCTCGCTGGAAACGCTGGAGGGGCGCGCCATCCCTCAGTGGCTCGAGACCGACAAGGAGAACTTCGCGGGCACCGTGAAGGCCATGCCGGTCCGAGAAGACATCACCATGCCGATTCAAGAGCAGCTCATCGTCGAGCTGTACTCGCGTTAGGAACGTTCGCGGGGGAGGGGAGAAGACGTATGAATCAAGATCTCGTCGCGAGGAACTGGCGGGAGCTCATCCGGCCGCGTGGACTCGAGTCGGAAGGCGACTCGGATGTCGACATCTACGGGCGCTTCTCGTGCGAGCCGCTCGAGAGGGGCTTCGGGATAACGCTGGGCAACGCGCTTCGCCGCGTGCTGCTCTCGTCGCTGCAGGGGTCGGCCATCACCGCCGTCAAGATCGAAGGCGTGCTTCACGAGTTCTCGACGATTCCGGGCGTCATGGAAGACGTCAGTGACATCGTCCTGAACCTGAAGGAAGTCCGTCTCCGCATGCACGGCGAAGGACCGAAGGTCCTGCGGGTCCATATGACCGGTGAAGGCGTGTTGCGCGCCGGTGATC
>JAQBEG010000597.1:0-4749 GCA_032123985.1 Deltaproteobacteria bacterium | reverse complement strand
CCTATCTTGCGGGTCGCGACGCGATCGAACCCGGTGATGTCGAGCGCGCGGCAATGGATCTGGGGATTGGCCCGGATCCAGGAAGCACTTTCAGTCAACCGTCGACGGCGGAGAGGGTCCTCGGCTCATCGGCGATTGGAGCGGCTGCGACTGCCGAACGAAACGGCCGGACGCACGAGCCCCTCGCCGAGCTCGATCTCATGCAAGAGGTCGCCGCCCCGGTGGAGATCTCGCCTATTGCTACGCGGGATCTCGATGCCGGCCTCGAAGCCGCTCTGGAAGACTTCGAGACCGCCGGATCGGCAGCCATTGGAGATCGAGATCAGTCGCTCGGCGCGGATGCTCTGGAATTTGATGATGCGACGAGTACGAAGAACGCGACAAAGGCGACAACGTTCGAGTCAGAGCCGGACATCGTGATGGCTGAGGCCGAGTTCGCCCCCCTGGAAGCGGACGACGACGATCAATTCGATGACATTTTCGTCCAATTGATCGAGGAGTAGGGCCGGGCCGCGAGATGGACGGATCGGCTACGACCTGCCTCGACGACCTCTTTGTCCGCGCCAAGCAATAACGACGAGCGCGCCTGACGCGGAGAGCGCGCTGCCTGGCTCCGGCAGCGTGGCAATCAGAACGTCATCGATCTGCTGGTGTGAAATTACAGATCTGGAGTCCGGATCTTGCTGCCGGGCTAGACATGCAACGTCTAGCCAGGGTTGCCTTCGTGGACTTCGAGCCCGCTGTCGGGCGTCGCCCAGGGCTGCGCGGAAGCGCCCCAGAAGCTCGACGCAGGGGAGACCCACGACGCGTCATCGAGTGCTCCAGCCTTGACGAACAAGAACCCCGGAGCAATCGCCACGCGGCTGAAGAGCGGCGATCCGCAATCCCCGCAGAAGCCGCGCTCGACACTTCCACCGCTGGTTCCGGTCACGCCATAGAAGCGCGGCTCGCCCGACGACGTTCGAAAGCTCGCCTCGGGTACGATGCAGAACGTCGCGAACGCGCTCCCTGTCGAGCGCTGGCAGTCGGTGCAGTGACAGTGATGCGCGGAGACCACCGCACTCCGGTCTATCTCGAAACGGATTGCGCCGCAGAGGCAGTGCCCTCCCGCGACTTCGGAACCGCTCATTGCAGCTATCTCCCGATCTCAGGCTGGTGTCGATCAGCGCCTCGATGTTCGCACACTCTACTCGCGTGTCGCTGCGGATAGGGAATTCAAGCAGCGTTTTCCGTACCGCGGCTATGTACTGCTCTGACAATCAGGCTCCGAACGGGGTTACTCGGCCCCTTCCGGGTCCAGTTCTCGCGATCTTTCGCTCGAAGTGCCGCCCCCCTGCGTCCGACCTGCGTCCGAGCCCAGCCCTCTGAGTAACGTGCGCACTTCGCTCGCGTGGTTTGGGTTCGAAGCGTGAGCTTCTTCACGATTCGATGCCCATCCGCAGCCGAAGAATGGAACTGGGAGGCAGTCGCTATGCGCTACAAACTCCTTGTCTTGGGCATAATCGTGTGCCTGGGACTCTACCAAGGCTGGTTCGCACAGGCCTATGACAAGGCGACTACTGCGGCGCTGAGTGAGGAAGCGGGCCTCGCGATCGATGTCCGCTGCCGGAGCCAGGATGGTCGCGCAGCCAGGGAGTGTCGGGCCCTGCTGAAGAAGTTGTACCTGTCGGGGTCGCTCGATCCGGACAGGACCCTGCGTGTGTACTGCGACTCGGTCAAGAACGCCCGGTGGGGCGGCAGCTGGCCAGCCCCACCCAAGCTGTGCGTTCAGCTCAACGGCGGCTGGCGAGGACGCTGAAGGCGGCTCGCCTCCTATGACGCTTGTCCATCCTGCGGGGAGCCAGAGCCGGATCGATTACTCAGCTGTGGTGTCATCTAGTTGTAGAGGCTCCTGCGCGTGATCGGCGGTGGCCGTAGTTCGGGCCGGTCGCTTGCCTGTGGCCCGCGCAGCCGGTAGCCGATGGTGGTCAAGGCAGGGAGTAGGGGAGAGCATGACACTGAACCGCGTCGTATCTGCGTGGAGACAGGGGGATGCCCGTGGCCCCCGGAACGGGACCGAGTAGCCCCGTCGGTCTTAGTTGTCAGAATGCCTAGTATCGGTGTTGCTGAAAACGGGGCTTATGCTTCTTACTCCCCAGAGGAAGGGCTCCCTTGAATCATCCATGCCGCCAAGCGCAACGAGACGTGGGCTCAGGCGGCCTGACGCCGCGCCAGCAACGCGACGAACCCAATGCAGATCCCGACCACGAACAAGCGGGCAAACCAACCGAAACTAGGGACCGCTGGAGATGCGTTGGCCGACCCGGTCTCGCCCGCGAAATTGATCGGCGAGTTGACCGCAACCGTGAGGGCGCCGGTCGTGAGGTTCCGATCGATTCCGTTAACGCCATCGAGAGGCAGCACTCCCGGCTCGAGAGTCACGATATCCGTGACTCCGCGATAGCGCAGTGTGTCGCCGGTTGGATCAAAGAATCCATCCGGCATGATGTAGTCCGGAGTGGGCACGCCGGGCAGATCCGCGAAGCCCTGGGTCGCGATGATGATCCAGCGAAAAGCGGTCGGGCCAGACAAGTCATTGGGAAAGGGAAAGCTCGCGGCATTGCTCGTGATCGACGTCAAGGCCATCAGGACCTCAGCGTCGCTACCGCAACATTCCTGCATCTCGATGAATTGGATCGTCCCCTCGGCGTTGCTGAAGAATTCGGTAAACCGCCAAAGATGATTCTTCGCATGCGCAGGGAAGGCCGCTCCGAAAATCAGAAAGAGCGCCATGATGAGGGACGATAGGATAAGTAGCATTGACGACGAAGGCAGACTGGTATGCACACCGAGCATTTTAACGTCACACCGCTGTGTACGTCTAGCCGAATTATGGGGTTGATCCTGATCGCGCTCTTCGCGTGGGCCTGTTCTGCAACAGAGGACGAAACTTTTCCGCGAGTCGTCTCTCTGACGCCCCTGGGTACGCGCGCGATGGAAATGCTCTCGCTCACGGATCTAATCGTCGCCGCAGACGTGGCGAGTCGGGGACGGCTCGCGAAATTGGTGCCCGACGCCACGCTCGAGGACGTCATTCGCCACCGACCCGATCTGGTGCTAATCGGCCTCCGGGAGCCGCCTCGGGATGCCGCCCAGATCGAAGTTCTCGAGACGAGTGGAATCCCGATCCTCGAGATCGCCCCTCATCAGATGGAAGAAGCCCTTTTCCTTTACGAAGCGCTCGCGACGATGCTCGGCAAAGCCGAGCGAGGTCGAACGGTTGCGCGTCGGATTGGAGATCCGTTCGCTCGCACGTCCGCGCGTCAGCTCGGGCGCGTCCGGCCACGCGTCGCCGTCGTCGTGGACGACGCCTCTCTGCTACTCGCAGGCGGCCACAGCTTCGAGACAGATCTCGTCGAGATGGGCGGCGGCGAGTCGCTCACGCACGGCAACGAAGAGGCGAGAGTCGCAACCAACGTGGAGGATCTTCGCGCGGCGGCGCCCGACTTGGTGATCGTGGCGATGGCCGCGTCGCTCCCCGACGCACGACGCGCCGAGCTCGCGACCCGCTTTGCGCCGCTGCGTGTCGTGTTCGATGTGCTCGACACCGACGAACTCTGGCTGGGGAATCCCCAAGCGACGATCAAAACGTGGGAAGCGCTTGTGGACTCGGCACGCGATCCGGACTCCAGTTGACCGGGGCCTAACGAGAAGAGCAGGCCGATTCAGTGCCACGCAGCGGTGTGTCCTAAGGCCGCGGGCGCTCTGCCGTGCGTAGGGTCACGGGCCTCCCCGGATCGGGGCCAAATCGCTCGTGAATTCGGTCGCCTCGTCACCCTGTCGGGCACCGGGTAGTACGACTTGCCCGCCTTCGCGGCCCGCCGGGCGCGACTCTGCCTGCGAAGGACTCGGGCTGGTGACCAAAAGGGAAAGCAAGCAACGTGCCGAGTCAGTCCGAGCGCCCGCGGCTCGACGCACGTTCCGCTGAGATATGGGTATGCTTGCGCGATATGGCCAATTTGGACGACAGCATCGCCTTCGACCCCTCGCTGATAAAGCAACTCGACCAGCGGATTCAGCCTCTGAAGCGACTGCTGAGTCCGATCTCTCTTGGTTGCGAACACATACCCCGAACGGGGCCCGTGCTGTTGACGGGCAACCACAGCATCTACGGACTGGTCGACATTCCGATGCTCGGTCTCGAAATCTTCGAGAAGACCGGACGCACCGTGCGGGGCCTGGCCGACCACAACCATTTTGCCCTGCCGGTCTGGCGAGACCTACTGCGCGGTATTGGTGCCGTCCGCGGGACCCGCGATGTCTGTTCGCGGTTGTTCGAAGCCGGCGAGGCCGTCCTGGTCTTTCCGGGTGGTGGCCGCGAGGTCATGAAGCACAAACACGAGCGCTACCGCTTGATCTGGAAGGAGCGCATCGGATTCGCGCGACTTGCGATCCAGTATGGTGTACCGATCGTGCCTTTCGCTTCCGTTGGCGTCGAGGACATGTTCGACATCGTCGTCGACGCCGAGGATATCCTGCGCTCGCGGGTCGGGGACCTCTTGCGGGCGCTCGGCATCACCGAGCAGCCGTGGTTCCGACATGGAGAAGTGATCCCGCCCATCGCCATCGGCCGGGGCATCGCCGCACTGCCTCGACTCGAACGGCAGTATTTTCTTTTCGGAGAACCCATCGAAACCACACGCCATGCCGGCCGTTACGAAGATCGCGAGGTCTGCTTCGCACTACGGGAAGAGGTCAAAACTGCTATTG
>JAQBEG010000596.1:0-2582 GCA_032123985.1 Deltaproteobacteria bacterium | reverse complement strand
GGAGGGCATTGGTTGGCGCTTCACGGCACGAGCGGCGGACGAGCCATTCCGAATCCAGATGGAAGCCCCGGACGCAGAATGTCGAGAATGGCTCATCACGAAGTGCTCGGGGCTTTCTTCATGAATCATCCGCCGATTCGCAAGTTCAGTGTCGACGTCTGCGATCGCGATCATCCTCTGACACGCGGCCTGCCCGCAGCCTTCGACGTGATGGATGAGCTGTATTTGTTCGAACTGACCGCGCCAGCCGAGAGCCGGGTCTTGCTGACGACCTCGGATCTCGACGAGAAGGACCCGGCTCCGCGAAGCTTCGGCTTCACCTATGACGAGGACACATCTGTTGGACCGGATCGCCGAACGCGGACCGTGGGCTATGTGCGGGAACACGGCGCAGGTGCGATCGCGTATTTCGCGCTTGGGCATTGCCACACGCCAACGACCAATATTCAGCCCTTCGTCGACGCGAGCGTGGACGAGGCCGGCGTGACTCCGTTGTTGTTTCGAGGCCCATGGGAGACCGAAGCATTCGCGCGGCTGTTAGAAAACGCGATCGAATGGGGTCTCGGGGCGCGTCTGGCATGCTGATGCGTCGACCAAAGGCCGTGCAAATTATACAGAAGACCAGGGAGCCAAGATGGCCGAGGTAGATGGCGGGGTACTCGCCGCGCGTCAGTTGAAGCAGTGCGGAATCGATACGCTTTTCGGTGTCGTCGCGGGACCAATGATTCAACTCTTCTCCGGAGGCCAGCGCGAGGGCCTCAACGTAGTCGGCTGCCGGCACGAGGTGAATGGCGGCTTTATGGCTTCGGCCTGGGGTTGGCAGAAGCGGCTGCCCGGCATCATGGTGGCGGGCTCGGGACCTGCGGTGACGAACTGTGTAACGCCGCTCTATGTTGCGACCGAAAGTGCGATGCCGCTCGTCGTGTTGGGTGGCTCGGCGTATTCGAATACTACGGGTCTCGGCGGTTTCCAGGAACTCGACCAGATCTCGGTTGCGCGGCCAGTTTGTAAATGGACCGGACGCGTGGATTCGACCGAACGCATTCCCGAGTGGATTCGACTGGCGATTGGGAAGGCGCTCGAGGGAAAACCAGGCGGCGTCTATCTCGACTTCCCCGGTGATGTCGTGGGGCGAAGCGTCGAAGATGAGAACATCGTGTTCCGCGCTGCGCCGGAGGTCTCGGCGCCGCACCCCGATCCTGACGTTGTTATGCAGGTGGCCGAGCTACTGAAGCGCGCCGAACGCCCCCTGATTCTCGTGGGCAAAGGGGCTGCCTGGTCGAATGCGGGGCCGGCGATCCAAAAGCTCGTCGATCTGGGCATTCCCTATGTCTGCGCTCCGATGGCGCGCGGAACGCTGCCCGATGATCACCCGAATTTCGCGAACGCGGCACGCTCTCGCGCCCTGGCGGGTGCCGATCTCGTCGTGATGTTCGGTGGGCGGTTCAATTGGATTTTTGGAATGGGGCGTCGTTTCGCGTCGGACGCGACGCTCGTCCAGGTCGATATCGAAGCCGAAGAGATGACTTCTGGTGCACCGGTGTCGATCGGCATTGTGGCCGATGCGCGCGTCACCGCCGAAGCGTTGGCGAGTGCAATCTCCCCGACATCCAGTCTGACTTCGGCGGCGAGTTGGCTCGAGAGTTTGAAGCAGGCGGCCAGAAAGAATGAGCAGGGCGCGCTCTCGGCCCAGGTCGACGACTCGAAGCCGATCAACCCCTACCGGGTGGTGGCGGAGATCGAAAAAGCGATTCCACGGGATGCCATCGTGACCGCTGAGGGCGAGACGACGATGGGCATTTGTCGAGCGATGCTTCCCTCGTACGTGAATCGCAGCCGACTGAACGCCGGCACGACCGGCTCCATGGGCGTTGGCGTTCCGTATGCCGTGGGCGCCAGTCTGGCGTGTCCGGATCGGCTTTCGATTGGCGTGTTGGGGGATTATGCGTTTGGTGCCGCCGCGATGGCAGTCGAAACCGCGGTCAGGGTTGGTGCTAAGCCCATCCTGGTCGTGCTCAACAACGAGGGCATCGCTGGACATCTGTTGCAGGACAACATGCTGCCCGCGGGTTCCCCGATGATCGCGTCCCTGCTTCCGGCACGGTACGAGATGATGGCCGAGATGGTAGGCGGGCACGCCGAGTATGTGGAGACGCCGGGGGAGATTCGTCCGGCGCTCGACCGGGCCATGGCTGCGGACAAGCTCGCGATCGTGCACGTTCGAGTCGATCCGAAAGCCGCGCGAATGGGCGGTGGGAACTACTTGCAATAGATCTGGACTCGACCGGGCAAGCCTGGCAATCGCGAGAGCAATCTCGCAAACGAAGGAAAGGAAGAATCCATGCCCCTCCCCCTCGAAGGAATTCTCGTTCTCGATTGGACGATCTGGCAGCAGGGTCCTGTTTGCAGCGCGATGTTGGGCGACATGGGAGCCGACGTCATCAAGATCGAGCAAGCGGGAACGGGAGATCCCGGACGCTGGCTGACGGCTGCGGGCGGCCACGATACGAGTGACAAGCCGAACTGGTACTTCGAAGCCAATAATCGAAACAAGCGATCGATCACTCTAGACCTCAAGAAGC
>JAQBEG010000595.1:0-5712 GCA_032123985.1 Deltaproteobacteria bacterium | reverse complement strand
CGAAGACACGGGACTCCCCTTCAGCTCGAAATTCCCCGACCGGATGCATGCCTGCGGCCATGATTCGCACGTATCGATGCTTGCCGGTGCGGCGCGAATTCTCAGCGAGCGGCGCGACTTGCTGGCCGGCGAGGTCGTCTTCATGTTCCAGCCTGGCGAGGAGGGCGGCGGCGGGGCGGACGTCATGCTGCGCGAGGGCATACCGGAGGTCGATGCTGCCTTCGCAATGCACGTGAGTCCGCTGATCTCGACGGGAATGATCGGCACGAAGCCGGGTCCGATCATGGCTTCCTGTGATGAATTCGAAATCGAAGTCCAGGGACGCGGCGGGCATGCTTCGATGCCTCACGACTGCATCGATCCCGTCCCGATCGCCTGCGCAATCGTCCAGGCGCTGCAAACCTTCGTCACACGAGAGATCCCGGCAACGGATCCCGGTGTCGTCACGGTCACGCAACTCCACGCGGGGACGGCGAATAATGTCATCGCCGATTCGGTCTCGCTCAAAGGCACGCTCCGCGCAATGTCCGATCGAACCCGCACACGACTCCTCGACGGTGTTCCCCGCATCGCCGAGGGCATCGCAAAGGCGCATCGCGCAAATGTGTCAATCAACATGTCCCCGGGTTATCCCGTCACGGTGAACGACGCGGACTTCGAGGCCTTCGCGCGGGAGGTGGCCGCGGATCTTCTCGGACCCCAGGCCGTGCTTACTTTGCCCGACCCGGTGATGGGGGCCGAGGACTTCTCATATGTGCTCCAGAAGGTTCCGGGGACGATGCTGTTTCTGGGCGTGCGACCGGCCAACGTGAAGCGTGCGGCCCCCTGCCATTCGAGCCAGATGATGCTCGATGAAGAGGCCATGATTCTCGGGGCCGCACTCCACGCAGCCGTCGCGACCCGATTTCTGGCCGACATCTCTTGCTAGAGTCCGGCGAGGAGGCCTGGGTGGCGAGTTCGAGATGGGCGCATGTGATTGGCCTCGGTGTGGCCGGCAACTTTGCCGGACATCTCGAGCAAGCCGGCGAAGCCGGTGACTTCAAAGATCTCGCGATCCACGATGCGCGAGCGCCGAAGGGCGTGTTCCCATTCTACATCCCCGGCGACGGGGCCCATTTTCTCCACCGATACCCGATCTCCGCCAAAACCGTGCGCCTCGGATCCGATGACGAAAAGCACCAGATCGAGCCCGAGGTTTCGCTCCTCTGCGATCTCGAAACCGAAGGCGATCTCGTCGTCGGAATCGTGCCTCGCGAAGCGATGGCCCACAACGATTGTTCGATCCGACGAGAAGGCGCCAAAAAGATCAGCGAGAAAAAGAACTGGGGCCCCGAGTCAAAAGGCACCGCGAGCCAGACGATCGCCCTCGACCGCTTCGAACCGGGCTGCGTGCTCGACGATTATCGCATCGCGTCGTATCTGCTGCGCAACGGCGAGTTCATAGAGTATGGCGTCGACAGCGCGGTCGAGAGCTATAGCTACATGTACGGCGAGCTGATCACATGGCTCATCGACAAATTGAATAATCAGCTGGACGAAGGGCCGCTCGAGAATATCTCTGAGTGGTTGGCCATCGCCGGACATCCATCCCAGGCGCTCATCAGCATCGGCGCCACGCGCTACACGGATTTCGGAGAGACGACCTTCCTCGAGCGCGGCGATCGATGTGTCGTGGCCGTCTACGATGCGACTCGCTACGACGGCGATGCCATTCGTCGAATGGCGCGAAGCGACGACTCCGACGGTGGCGTAACGACAGAAGGCATCTCACTGCTTCGCCAAGAAGTCATCTAAAAGCTCGTGCTCGGAGTCAAACTCGCTCTTCTGCTCGCGATTCTCGTAGCGGCCGTCGTCGGAAGCGCGCTCGCGCTCTTGCGACGCGACAATGCTCCGAGCGACCGGCTTCTCGGCTGGGGCAACTCCTTCGCAGCCGGCGTCTTCCTGGCCGCTGGACTCGTCCACATGTTGCCGGACGCCGATCATATCTGGTCGCACCTGGGTTGGGACTACCCGATGGCCTTCGCGTTCGCCGCCTTCGCATTCACCTTCATGCTCCTCGTCGAGCATGTCCTGCTTCCCGAAGGAGCCCACGAAGAGGTCCACGCTCCCTCGAACGAGCGCTTCGCACACATCGCGGGACACCATCATGACACGCTATCTGCCTATGCCGTCCTGACGGCGCTCTCGATTCATTCCCTACTCGCCGGCCTAGCACTCGGTGCGCAGCCAGATCTCGCTCGAGCTCTTGTGATCTCGCTTGCGATCATCGCGCACAAGTCGGCCGCCGGGTTTGCCCTCGGCGTAAGCCTGGCAAGAAGCCCTCTCTCGCCCACGCAGTCATGGCGACTAATCGCCCTCTTCGCGATGGCCACTCCGATCGGCGGATTGATCGGCGCTCTGCTCGGGGAAACGCTCGAGGGGCGATTTGCCGCAACCCTCGAAGCCAGTTTTCTGTCGATCGCCGCCGGCACCTTCGTCTATGTCGCCACCTTTGACATTCTTCGCGACGAATTCCCGGCGCCAGGTGGACGCTTCACGAAATGGCTGGTGCTGACAGCGGGCGTGGCTTCGATGGGGTTGCTCGCGCTCTGGACGTGAAAGCGTGTTGACGCTGTCGGCGGTATCTTCCGCTCCGCGCTGACGCCGGGCTCGAACGAGGAGAATCCGATGATCGATGTTCACTATTGGCCGACGCCAAACGGAAAGAAGGTCACCATCCTGCTAGAGGAGTGCGATCTCGACTACAAGATCGTGCCATGCTCGATTGGACGGGGAGATCAGTTCAGCGACGATTTCCTGGCCATTTCGCCGAATAATCGCATGCCCGCCATCGTCGATCACAGACCTTCGGATGGTGGCGATCCGATCGCCATATTCGAGTCCGGCGCCATCATGATGTACATCGCCGAAAAAGCCGGTCAGTTCTACCCCCAGGACCTGCGTGGACGATATGAAGTCAATCAATGGCTGATCTGGCAGATGGCGAACCAGGGACCCAAGACTGGCGAGGCCGGGCACTTTCGGCGGCTCGGCGACACGCAAGGCGACCAGAGCTATGCCCGCCGGCGATTCGGTGACGAGGTCAATCGACTCTACGGAGTGATGAACAATCGCCTCTTCGATCGCCAATACCTGGCGGGGGACGAGTACACGATCGCCGACATGATTTCCTATCCGTGGACGGTCAACTGGGAAGAGCAAGGTGAAAATCTCGATGACTTTCCCTACTTCAAGCGCTGGTTCGAGGAGTTGAGTGCGAGAGAGGGTGTACAGCGCGGCATGGCCGCCGGCTCCGAGTTCTCTGTCGACTATTCCAAGCTCGGCGAGAACGACATCAAGCGCCTCAGGGCGACGCTTTACAACCAGCGCGCCCGGCCGGCACCGAAGGGCGGACTTCTCTAGCCTGACATGGTCTGCATAGGCCGATCGAGTGGCCCGTCCGAAGCTTCAGCCCTCGATCCAGCCCCCGTAGATTTCTTCGCAGATCGGGAGCGGAGCGCGCGTCGTGGGGGCCCAATCGCTCGAGAATTGGATGCAGTGCCGCCGAACGATCGCCTCCGGATCACGCACGCCCAGGTCGAACTCGTGTTGTAACTCCCGTGCACAGTCGTCGTGGAAGGCATCCAGCTCCGGGGCACATCGCAACTCGATCGCGGCGACAGCGTGGGGGTCAACGGGATCTCCGATCAAGCCCGAAGACCAGGCGCGGAACTGAGGTGAGGACCACGCCATCAGGCACACGGCGGCGCTCAAAATCAGGAATCTCATAACGGGTTCTCCTCGCGGTTGAAACTGAGACTCGGTATGAATAACTGATCGGACGGATCGAGAACGAGGCGTGTGATGTCAACCACTTCGCTCGTTTTCTCGGGGATCGCCGAATGGTGATGTACGTCGCAATTACAGCCGCATAGCGCATTCCCGGAGGATTCCCCGGGAACAGTACGAGAGGGAGCCCTCCCGTAACTTCCTAGCGCTGCGTCGCCGAACCCCAATACTGGAATGCCGCGATTTTCGGCGTTCCGGGCAAATACATCGTGTTGATGTCTTCGATCTTGAAGCCCGCCGCTTCGATCAGCTCCGGCACGCGCCGGTTGACGTTGCAGCCGCCGGCAAAGCGTTTCCAGATCGGGTTGATCCGGTTCTGCCATTTCCGAACGCTCTCGTCTGGCGCCTCGCCGTGCTCGGAGAAGAGCAACTTGCCGCCAGGCTTGAGCACTCGACGCATCTGTCCAAGAGCCTTCGCAAAATCGGGAATCGTACAGAGAGTAAAGGTCAATAAGACCGTGTCGGCACTGTCGTCGTCGAGCGGAATTTCTTCGCCCGGCAGTGCGAGCCATTCGACGGGAAAGGGCGCTTTCGCCAATCGAGGCGCTGCCTTGCGGCGCATGCCCTCGGACGGCTCGAGACCCCAGACCATCTCGATTCGATCGGCATTGTAAAAGGGGATGTTGATCGCCGAGCCCATGCCGACCTCGAGGACTCGACCTTCCGCGAAGGGGACGACTTTCTCGCGTTGCTTCAGAATGGGGCCTGTGCCGCATGCCAGATCGATCACTCTCGGAAGAATTCGGTTCTCATAGAATCCCATTCACGTCTCCTCTCGATATGATTCCGCTCTTCGACAATCGGGATCCACTGCGTTTCCGAGAGCTTCGGACTGCGAACTGCTTTCTGCAATACTTCCTTCGACGGATCGAAGGGATGGATCGGAGCCCGACATGAATCGCCAAATCAATCGTCGCGTCGCATACGGCGCGATCGCCATGCTGATCATACCGATCATCGCATGTTCGGTGGCGCCCAGCCCGCCGTCATCCACGGTGCCTGAAGGCATCAATGACACATTCCTCTCGGAGGATCTCGACGTAGATCAATTCATCGAGCGCTTCGAAGGCGAATCGCGCGAGATCTTCGCCGAACGCGCCGCGATCGTCGGCGCCCTCGGCCTCTCGACCGGAAGTCGAATTGCCGATATCGGCGCGGGTACGGGCTTCTTCACCGCCTTGTTCGCGCGGGAAGTCGGCGATGACGGGACCGTTTACGCGGTCGAAATCTCGCCGAGATTTCTCGAACACCTTCGCAATCGGGCGACTGCAGACGACATGACGCCAGTCGTCGTCGTCGAAGGAACACGAAACTCGGTCGAGCTCCAGCGGGCTTCGATCGACGTCGCATTCGTGTGCGACGTCTACCATCACTTCGAGGCACCGCAGGACTCGCTGGCCAGTCTCTACAGTGCCATCCGTCCGGGCGGATCGCTCATCGTGATCGACTTCGATCGAATTCCGAATGAGAGTTCGGAGTGGCTGCTTGGACACGTTCGAGCTGGACAGGACGTCTTTACTGCGGAAATCGAAGCAGCGGGTTTCAGATTGACGAAAGAGATCGAGCTCGACGGCTTGAAGGACAACTACATGCTTCGCTTCGAACGGCCCGAGTGACGCCCGTTCGGGGCTCCGTGTGTCATGGCTCACGCCGTGGCCTAAACTACGCCGCCCCTCTGCCCGCGAGCAGGCGTCTGACCCCAAACATGTAGCGAACAAGGCAAACCAGAATGCATCCGAAAACGAACCCTCCGACCTTTGTCGGCGAGCTCCGACGCACGACCTCTGTGTGGCTTGGGCTGGCCGTGTTGATCACGATCTCGGCTTTCGGGCCGGCTCGCGCGGATGCGAGCGATAAGTCGCTGATCCTCGCCACGACGACGAG
>JAQBEG010000594.1:0-13520 GCA_032123985.1 Deltaproteobacteria bacterium | reverse complement strand
CGCGACGATGCGAACGAGCGGACGCTGGATGAAGTGACCGAAGAATCCATTCGTCGCGCCGTTGGCATAGCGCAATTCGAGCTGAGCCCAGGAACGTCCGTCGCGTTTGATGGGCACGACCATCGCGCCGTCGCTTCCCTCGGCCGCCGCCTTCGCGTCCCAGCTCTGCGCGTGCCCCCTTGGTCGAGGTCAGGAGCGTGCCGGCGCGCGACCGCAATCCTGCCGAGACGAGATTGTCCGTGCCGCCGATCGCCCTTTCGAGTTCCCTGGCCACGGTGACCAGATCTCGGCGTTCCGCCGCAGAAACGACACGCAAGGCAAGCGCTTCTGCGCGCACCCCACGCAGCTCAGCGAACGCGCCTTCGACCGAAGGAACGAATCCGCCGAGATCCAGAGCCACAAGAATCGTGCATGATAGCATGACGAGGCTGAGGCTCAGGCGGACGAAGGGATTCCGATACCACATATCGATGTTAGTTACGCCCACCGCCGGCGAGGAAGCGAACGCGGCAGCGAAGCCCACTCGGGAGTGCGTAGTCGCTATTGGGCAGGCGCAACTGAACGCCGAAGGTGCCACTCCCCGCGTCGATCACTCGGTCGACGATCTCGACCTGTGCGAGCTGAACGCCAGTGGACGAGAGATCAGGCCAGACTTCAGCCTTCATGTCCTTCTCGATGCTGCCGTACATTGCCGCAGGCAGGATCACATGAACGCGAAGCGGATCGAGCTGCGCGACGGTAAAGAGAGTTTCTTCGTTGACGACTTCTCCCGGCCCCTTGTGTCGTTCGATGACGACGCCATCGATCGGGCTGCGAATCGTTCGACGCGCGACGAGGCTTTCGGCCTGCAAACGTTCGAGATCGTTGAGCATGGTCAGCTCTTGCGCGTGGGCGAGTTCCGCCTCCGCCAGAACGGCTTCTGCCAAGGCCTCGTCTTCGATGTCCTTCGAAACGACGTGCTCTTGATACAGAGTCTGAGCACGGCTGGCCCGCTGGCGACCGAGCTCGGCGCGCGCATCGCGCGCCCGAATGTTGCCTCTCATGTGCGCGCGAGCGCCGGCCACGTTCAACGCAGCCATCTCGACGCTGGCATCGAGCCGCGCAAGAACCTGCCCGCTCGTGACGTGTTCGCTGCGCTGCACGAGCACTTCGTTCACGACTGCCGATAGCGCGCTGCCCACCTCTGCTATTTCGTAGGGTTCAATGATGCAGTCGAGCGCGTCGGCCTCCACCATCGGAGCGGAATCGGATCGTTCATCGCTATTGGCAATCGAAGCCGGCGGCGAATAGTTTTCGACGGGCGCGGCGTTCCACACCATCGACTCCGCTTCATCGCGCCCGCGATTCGAGGGCGGCGCATGAAAACTGAGCGAGGGCGACAGCGCCGACTCCTCGCTCTTCTCGGATCGGATGAATCCGGGAAGGATTGCGATCACGACCAACGCGCCTGCGATGATCATCGCGACCCGGGGATTCAGTTTGGAAACGAGTTCCTTGAGTTTCGCCATGGGCCTTACTCCGACTTTCCGGCAAAGGCGAGCAACTGGTCTCGCCCGGACTGCAGAACGAGAAGCGCCCGCCGGGCAGATTCCGATCGATTCTCTTCGGCCGTCTGAACGCTCCACCGAAGGATTTGTGCGACCCAGGGCCTCAGAATTCCCTTTTTGACCGCCCAGTCGCGAATTCGGGTGAGAACCGGACCCGGAACGCGCTCGACAAAGGAAGGGTCTGCGAGGCTAATAACCGTCTCGAAACTGCCGCGATCGCCCTGACGCGCACAGCGCCCGATCAGTTGGCGGTCGATCCGCCGAGACTCACCGACGCGTGTGCAGACGATGTGCAACCCGCCCTTTTGAGCGACCTCCAGGGGAAGTTGGATGTCGGTGCCACGCCCCGCCATGTTCGTCGCGACCGTGACCCGTGCGGCGTCCCCCGCGCGCGAAATGATGCTCGCTTCCCCGGCATCGTCCGCCGCGTTGAGTACGAACGCTTCGACGCCGCGCGCGGCAAGCCCGTCTGCGATCCGTCGCGATTCCTCGACCGATCGCGTACCGACGAGCACCGGTCGTCCGGTCCCCGATACCGCTTCGACCTTCGAGTAGATGGCTTCATCACGCGATGCCTCGTCGAGATGACATTCCAAAGCGCCCGCGATTCGTCTCGAAGGTCGACGAAGCGGAACGCGTACGACGGGGAGCCCATAGACGCGCCACAACTCCCCTCTCGCCTCGGACGCGGTCCCCGTCAACGCGCTCAACCGTCGGTAGCGTCGGAACAAGGCTTGCCCGGGGATCCGACGGTCGCCCTCGGACGCGGCGCTCACGCCGACGCCTTCCTTCGCTTCGAGAAGCTGATGGAGTCCGCGCTCGAATCGCTGCTCCGGAATCCGTCGACCCGTCGGCGAATCGACGATTTCGATCGCGTCATCACGAACCACGTAGTCGACATCGCGCTTGAGTTCATGAATCGCCAGAAGCGCGGACTGGACAGCCGACAGACAATCGTTCGATAGCCGCCAAAGGCCGGTGCTTTCTCCTATGGCCCAAACGCGCATCGCCCCATCGGTCGTCAGGAGCGGTCCGGACCCGGCCTTCGATTTCGCGTAGTCCTTCTCCGCGACGCAGTTCTTGGCCAGCGCGAGCGCGGCATGCGTGCGGGCACGAGCGTCGGTATCGCTCGAGGCGCGCGTCAGGGTGAAGGGCGTCTGCGCCTGGTCGAGCAAGACGTCATCGGCTTCATCGACGATCGCGAAATGCAGTCCACGCTGGCGAAGTCCGCCGTCTAGACGCGCACCAATCCTCGCCACCCGGCGTCCCAGCGGTCCAGCCCCGCCGAGCATGCGGCGATCCCGCAGGTAGTCGAAGGCCAGCTCTCGCGGGGTCAAGTAGGTCACGTCACAGCGATAGGCCGCCATTCGCTGTTCGACGTCGGGTTCGCTTCCGAGCACGCGACCGACACGTAGCCCCATGCCTTCGTAGAGCGGTCGCATCGCCTCGGCATCGCGCGATACGAGATAGTCGTTCGAAGAAAACACGTGAACCGGAACGCCTGAGACCGCCGCGACCGCACCCGCCAAGAACGCCGTCAGCGTCTTCCCCTCGCCCGTCGCCATTTCCGCGAGACCCCCACGAAGCAAGATGAAGGCCGCGAAGAGCTGTTCGTCGAAGGGACGCCGGTCGGCGCACCGCATCGCAACTTCTCGCGCGACGCCAAGCGCCTTCGCCAAGGGCTCCGTGCCGGTCTTGAGCACGCGAAGCGACGGCAGTAAAGACATCAAATGCTCGTCGAGCTGGGACTCGTCCAAATCGCGCAGACTCGCTTCGCGCTGACTGGCAAGACTCACGGCCTGAGCCGCTTCCCTCGCCAGCAAGTAGGAACGACTGCGCGCCCAGGGTGAAGATAAGAAGGTTCGATCGATCGCAAATTCGCGTTCAGGCACGATGCCGCAGGCAACCGAATAGCCGGTCGTGTGGATTGCGGCGCTCACAAATCGAGTCTCCTCAGAAACAAACTGCGCACAGCCATGCTGGCCTGCGCGACGAGCGGTTCTTTCTCGTGCTCGAATCGAACGTAGGCCCGGTCGCCGACGCGGGGTATCGCCATGTGATCGAGTTCGACGTCTACCAAGAAGACGGGTTCTTTCGTGCGAAGACCTCTTGGATCCGAAGGATCGATCGGCCACGGCCCTCCGCCCTGGGCTCCGAGGACGGCGCTCGGAAGTCGGTGCCGCGCTGCCGGCACTTCGCGAACGATGTGGCCAACACGGGTGGGAGCCCGGGGACTTCCGAGTCGAACCTCGACGCCCAGCGTATTCTTTCGCACGAGCGTGATCTGTTCTTGATCGAGCGCAACACGGACCGTCGGCTGACGCCGTTCGACGACGTACCCGAGCACGTCGCCCTGCCGTACGAATTGGCCCGGAAGATCGTTGCCCGCGCTGGAGAGAAGAATTCCGTCGGACGGGCTCCGTAAGATCACATCACCCAGACGTTCTCGCGCCACGCGAAGTTCCTCGGCGACCGTCTCGATCTCTTCGTCGATCTGAACGAGGCGCATGCGATCGAGAACCGCACCGTGTCTCGTTCTAGAAAGGATCTCCGCGCGGGCGGCGAGCGCGCGCACGCGAGCGTTGGCGAGGGGTTCATCGAACTCGAGAACCGGCTGCCCCTTCTCGACGCGGGAACCGGGCTGCGCCAGCCAACGCGTCACGAAGCCGGCCGTGCCGGCGCGAACCTGCGCTTGCTCGGGCAGCCAGACGACGCCGTCGGCGAGCGAGCGATGGGAAATCGGAATCAGGACGGCCGCAAGGCTCAAACAGAGCGCGGCGCCGCCGCTGGCCACGAGAATTCGCTTGCGCCGGCCGACGAGTCGGGGGCTGCTCAGCAGGAACCGAGCCAACGCGACGAGCGGCAGACCGAGCTGCGCGCTGATCCAGAACATCCCGACCGCCGTTCCGATGCCGGGAAGGAAGTTCGCCATCATCCAAGCAATCGAAAAGGTCAGTAGGCCGCGATACAGACCGGAGGCGATGCCGTAAGCGGTGAGCCATCCCGACTCGCCTTCGGCCTGAACGGCCACACGCACATCTTCGAGTCCGAGAAGACGACGTTCCGCGAAGCCTCGAAGATGGGTGCGCGATCGCTCGTAGAGGTTCGGGATCTCGAGCGCGTCCGCGAGTACGTAGTAGCCGTCATAGCGAAGCAACGGGTTCCCGTTGAAGAGCAGCGTCGAGGCGGTCCCGAGCAAGAAGAGCTGTGCACAAAAGGCTTTCACAAAACCCGGTTCGACGAGCCACCAACAGAGCAGCGCCAGCCCCGCTGCCAACCCCTCGACCGCAACGCCAGCAAAACTAACGACGATGCGGTGATTCTTTTCCGAGAACGCCCCGGCGCCCGAAGTGTCGACGTAGGGAACCGGAACGAAGAAGAGAAGCGTGACGCCCATCTCGTGCACTTCGGCGCCGAAGATTCGGGCCGCGAACGCATGACCGAGTTCGTGAAGGATCTTGAGAAAGAGATAGGCGACGATGAGTGCCAGCCAGCTGCGTGGGTCTCCGAGTAGCGAACTCGCCTCTCGGGAGAGATTCGCCGCGTTCAGGATCCCGAAGAGAGCGGTCAGTGCCAGACATCCAGCGACAATGATCGCGGCCGCTCCGGTAAAGGCCGGGCGAACCACGAATTGCCACTTCGTCAGCCAGCGGTCGGGGTCGAGCATCGGGATCCGAATCATGAACGGATGCAGGAGTCGCTTCAGCCCGGTCGCCCCGGTCCGCAATGAGCGCGTGAAGAGCTCCGCTACATCCGGAGGCATATCGGTCTGGAGGACGTCCGCCCGGTGCAGGCTTCCCAGCACGCGAATCGCTTCGTCTCGAGTCGGCGCTTCTTCGCCGAGTGCCGCGACGGTCGCGTGGAAGATTTCATCGAGGTTCGCGTCACCATCCATACGACCGACGAGCGCATAGGCCGCCGGAGAAATTCGCTGACACTCTCCGCTCGCAGGATCCTGCAACACGTACCAGCGTCGACCGCGATAGCTATGGGCGCGTAAATGAACGTGAGGTCTGAGTCGAGGTCGAAGGGACGCGACTCGGTACCAGGAACTGCTCTCGTTCGGACTGGCATCGGGGCTCTTATGGGGATTGGTTCTGGATTGCGTCATGATTGCGAGTTCACACCCCCCAACGCCACAACCACAGGCGCACCGCATCGACGATCGGTCGCGCCCAGACATGGATCCGCTGGCGCTGGCCGGCGTCGAGCTTCGCGATGCCTTCCATGCCGGGACGCAATCCGTCGCGGGGCGCATCGAGATCGGCTTCGACGCGGAAGAAGCTGCGGCCGTCTTCGGCGATCGTGATCGGAATGATTCGTCGCACCGTCAGCGCCAGCGGATCACCGGGGCTCGCCGTCAACGCGAGCGCGCCTGATTGGCCCACTTCGACATGGCTGATGTCTCGCTCGTCGACTTCGAGAACGATGCGGTAACCGTCGAGAGGCGCGAGTTCGAAGAGAACGTCACCGCGCTCGACCGGCGCGCCGAGCTTCTGGCTCCAATCGCCCTGCATGATGATGGCGTCGAAGGGCGCAACGAACTCGGTCCGCGCTAGTCGTGCGACCGCGAGATCGACTTCGGCTCGCGCTTGCGCCAGCTGCGCGTCGAGCACCGATGAGCGACTTCGATCGTGCCGCGCAAGCGCGTCTCGATATTCGCGTTCGAGCTGGATGGACTTGCCGATCCAGTTGCGATGCTCGATTTGTAGGTCGCGATCGTCCAGGCGAGCCAGGAGCGAGCCTTCCTTGACGAGATCACCTGCGCGCGAATGGGCTTCCGAGACGTAGCCCTCGACGCCAGCGGCGATCGATCGAACGACTCGCCCCTGGAGTTTTGCGCGTGCACCGATGCGAAAATCACCCGGTGTCAACGCGAACATCGCGAAAGCCAGCGCGAGTGCGACGATGAAGTTTCGGCGAGCCGGTCGTTCACGAAGCGGTCGCAAGAACGTGCTCCATCGCCCGGACAAGGAATCGCGTTCTCGACGACGCAGTTCGAGCGCGGGACCGACGAGCGCTGCAATGTCTTCACAGAGTTCGAGGGTTGCGGTGTCGGGAGTGGTCTTCGAGGACTCGAAACAGAAGGCGCCCGCGTTCCGCTGCCCACGGCCAACGCCAGCGAAAGGCACGGTCCAAACACTCTTGGCAGAAACTTCGTCGCGTAGACGTTCGTGGGCGAGTCTCGCGACGGAGAGGCTCTCGGCCGGGGCGGGGACGCATACCGGTGCGTCCTGATCGACGGCTTCACTTACCGCGGCGCCGAGCGCGGAGGCCCAACGACTGCGTCGATCGATTCGAGCGCTATTCGAAACGGCTTCGATCCGCGGCGTATCCCGATCGCGGAACACGATCGAGACGCGATCGCACGACAGGCGCAGCGCAAGCTGAGTCGCCACCGACAGCGAAGCGGCCCCACACGCCTCCCATTCGAGACAGGCGGCAACCAACTCGAGGGCAAGACTCAGGCGCTCACGCGCCGCGCGTTCGCGAACGCCGGGCGTCAGCGTCGACAGGATTGCTTCCGCTTGCGCAACGACGCGCTTGCGCTCGGCGGCGGGTTCGACGCCGGGCGCATGGCGGACGTGAAGCGCAAGCGCACCGCCCGCCCATCTCGGATTTCCCGAAGGTCCGCAGAGCGGCAAAGCGACGAGCGTTCCCTTCGCTCGAGTCCGCATGATTTCGCGAACTTCGGGTTCGCGGCTCCGCGCCGATTGTGCCGCCGCTGCGAGGAGACCTGGCGAAGCTTGCGACTCTTCGGGCCAGCGAAGAATGCGCGCGGCATCGCCGCCAGGCGCCGGCGGCAGCTGAAGCACGGCCTCCGCCAGATCGTCCCAGACGTCAGCGATCGCTCTGAGCCAGCCGGCCGCCCAGTCTCTTTCGAGCGAGGCGTCGGGCGAGTCTGATTCGGGCTCTTCCATTCGCTCTCTGCCTTCCAATGTCACTGGAATGACCGCGAACGCAGACGTCGACGACCGACCGGCCGTGACGCGCGCCTTCGTAGGCCCTGCTCTTCGTCCTCTATGCCCACTTAACTGAGACTGGATCTTTGGTCTCCGCCTATTGGGCGCCCTTGCCGATAGATCTCTCAGAATTCTCGGGGCAGGCTCTGGTTTTTCGCCTTCGCCGATGGGTTCCTTCAAAACGAGGCGCGATTGATACGGACCACGAAGGACGCCGAGAAGCGGAGCCATATCTCGCTTCAATTTGTGCTTTCGGGCTTGTGCGGCATGGCCGGAGTCGTGCTGGCCGTCTTCGGTGCGTTCGCGCTCTATGACGCAACCAATATGCGCAGCGATCTCGACGCGCTCGATCGAGAAGCGCATCGACTCCTGCATACCGAACGCGCGGCCGCGGCCGTCTGGCGTCACTTCGGGCAAGAAGTCGCAGGCCTCGATTCGCCCGAGGATGGGCAGGCGACCGATGAGTCGCTCGAGCATGTACTCAGCGAAGCACGCCGCTGGCTCTCGCACGAAAGCTGGGCCTCTCTGGACGAGTTGCGCGACGCGAGTGCGCGAGCGGGGCAGCGCGCACGGGCCGTCGCCGAGCGAGGCGATGAAGCCAACGCGAGGACCACGCTGACAGAAGAGTTGCAGATGCTTTCGCTGGCCCGTGTCGAACTCCCAATAGACACAGCGCGCGGACCCGGCAGCCGACGACTCCAGGATCTCGCCGCCCGCGCCGGACGCGTCGGCGACCATCCTGTGATGCGAATCGTGGGCGCGAGCGAATTGGCGAGCATCGCACTCCCGGCATACTACGAATCCCTGGTTGCAGCGCGACTCATCGAATCGCTTCGCCGACAGGAATGGCGAATCGCCGTGAGCGACGTGATGCAGCGGCAGGTGGCAAACAGCTTCTCGAGCGAACTCGACCGGCTCCATCCGGACCGTGAATTCACTCGCCGACAGAATGAGCTCTCCTCGATGGCGGGCGACCCCGCGCGCGAAGCATTCATCGCCGAAGTCGAGTCCGTCATCCTGGAAGCCTGGCCGCCCGGCGCTTCGGTCATGTCGCGCCTGGTCAGCACTGCCAACGCATACATTTCGATGATCGGGCTCATCGGACTCCTCGGCGGGCTCGCCTGCGCGGGAATCTCGCTGCTCGTCTCTCGAACGCTCTTCTCGCCTCTCGAGTACCTGTCGACGCGACTGCGGCTGGCACGCGCGGATGCGCATACGCCCGCTCTCCAGGCCGGCGAGATCGGCACGCGTTGGAGCGAGCTCCTGGAAATCGAGAACGCCTTCATCGAAACGACGTCGGAACTCGAAGCCTCCCATCGCGAGCGACACAACCTCGCCTTTTACGACGGTGTGACCGGGCTCGCCAATCGAAGATTCTTTACCGAGCGCCTCGAAAGCGCCCTTGTCCCAGCGCGACTCGATAACTGGTCGGTCGCGCTGATCTCGGTTCGCATCGAAGGTATCCGCGAGGCCGGCGACACGCTAGGCGAAGCGACGACTCAGGCCGTTCTTCGCGAAGCCGCGGAACGACTGGTCGAAGTCGTTCGCCTGACAGACTTCGTCGGATCCAATCATCAAGTCAGCAACTCCTCGGCATCCGTCTCACGTTCGGGCGAGGCCGACTTCAGCCTGCTCCTTTCGAATATCCGGTCGGCCGCTGTCGCGGCGCTCGTCGCCGAGCGTGCGGTGGCATCACTGCAACTTCCCTTTGATGCCGAAGGTCGGGAGCTGCGCGTCGAGTTCCAACTCGGCATCGCGATCTTCCCTGACGATGCGCGCAGTGGTACGGATTTGATTCGCGCATCACGCGCTGCGCTCGAGGACGCCCGCAGCCGCGGAAGCGCAACGCCCTATCAGTTTTTCTCGAGCGATATGAACGACAGTGCCGCACGAAACTTTCATCTTCGAAGTCGTTTGAGTGGCGCTCTCGAGCGCGGCGATCTTCGTCTCCACTTCCAGCCCTTCCGTTGCACGAAGACAGGGAAGGTCAGTGGCGCGGAAGTCTTGCTTCGCTGGACGGACGCCGAGATGGGACCGGTCCCGCCCCAGGAATTCATCGAACTCGCCGAGCGCGGTGGCCTCATCCACTCGATTGGGCGCTGGGTTCTCGAAGGCGCCTTGGCGCAACAACAAGAATGGATTGCTCGCGGGTACGAACCGGTTCGGGTAGCCGTCAACGTCAGCGCAGTCCAGCTGGGTGACCCCGGTTGGTCCGCAGGCGTGATGGATGCCCTCGACAAGACGGGCGGCGACCCGACCCAGCTCGAACTCGAAATCACGGAGACGGCCATCCTTCAAGACTCTTCGGCGGCCGTCGCGGCTTTCGAGGAGCTTGACGCCATCGGTGTCGGGATCGTTCTCGACGACTTCGGCACAGGCTACTCGCAGCTCAGCTACCTGCACAGCTACCCGATCCAGCGCATCAAGATCGATCGCTCGTTCATAGCGGCAATCGGAGAAACGAAGGCTGGCGCAGCGGTGACCCAGGCGATCCTGTCACTCGCGCATAACCTGGGCATCAAAGTCATCGCCGAAGGCATCGAGACCGAGCAACAGGCGACGTTCCTGACCGAAAACGGCTGCGACGAGATCCAGGGATATCTCATCAGTCACGCGGTGCCGCCCGAGGAATTCGAGCGCTTTCTCGTCAAGGCCAAGACCGACGACGATGAAGGCGACACGGAAGACGAGATCGATCACGAAGATGCTCACGAAGGCGATCACGAAACCGTGGCGAGTTCACCCGCGGATTCTGATTAGAACGAACACGATGCGGAGCCTAGGGGCTTCGGGGATCCGACAGATCGATCCGATCGATCCGATCTAGCACTTCCGGTAGCGTCCGCGCACGCCACGCGCCCAACGACTCGAGCACTCCACGAACTGCGCGTCTCTCGTCATCGGCCATCGCGCGTAACTCGCGCAGTGCGTGGGGCTCTCGGAAGGGCTCGCCGGGCGGACCCAGGATCACGTCGGTAACCTGCAAGCCTGCCTCCGCGGCCGGGGAATCCGGCATCACCTTGGAGACAACCACGGCGCCGGCCGGCAGCTCGTAGTTCCAGCGCTCCGCGGGGAGCCGGCAAAGGACGTGCAGCCCGTCGAAACCGACGACGAAACTCGCGGCTTTCCAGTATATGCGTAATGCGAATCACGCGATCCGGGGCGGCGTCTCCCGAAGTGGATGAGTGGGTCGAGGAGGCCGCACGCGTCGCGCAACGCTGCGACATAGCGTTGGCGCGAGCGAGCTTGGGAAGGATTATCCATGCCCGATGCTATCCAGTGCGCGCGCGAGGTGCTGGCGGGTGCTCGAGCACAGCTTCAGGAGCGCGCCCACGTGGTTGCCACCGGCGTTGGACTCAAGCAGGCCGCCGGCCAGGCCACCGCCACGCCCTGCATCGTCTGCTCCGTGGCCAAGAAGCTGACACGTTCACACCTGGGGTCGAGGGACCGTGTACCCGAGGCGCTGGACGGTGTGCCCGTCGACGTGGTCGAGACCGGTCCGATCCGTGCTTTGGCGGCGCGGACGGATCGCCAGCGGCCAGCTCCGGGCGGCGTCAGCATTGGTCACCGGGACATCACCGCCGGCACGCTCGGCTGCTTGGTCCGCAAGGATGGAAGGCTCTTCATCCTCTCGAATAACCATGTGCTGGCCAATAGCAACGCGGCCGAACTCGGCGATCCCATCCTCCAACCCGGCCCTCTGGACGGCGGCGGCTTCCCCGATGACTGGATCGCGAACCTCGAGGACTTCGTGCCGATCGCGTTCCTGGGTGCACCGGCTGGATGCAGTCTGGCGCGCCGTGGCACGCAGCTGCTGAACAGTTTTCTGGGGCGAATGGGAAGCGACCTGCGGCTGCGCATGGTGCGCGAATCCGCGATCACGAACCTGGTGGACGCCGCCATTGCGCGGCCGCGACGCGACGATGAGGTCAGCGAAGACATCTTGGAGATCGGTGCCTTGATCGACATCGCCAGCGCCGAGCTGGGCATGGAGATCCTAAAGAGTGGCCGCACCACCGAGCTGACGCGCGGACGCATCGAGCAGGTGGATGTGACGGTCGACGTCCAGTACGACGCCGGCCGCATGGCACGTTTCACCGACCAGCTCATGGCGGGCCGCATGAGCCAGGGCGGCGACAGCGGCTCGGGAGTGCTGGACGCGCACGCGCGGCTGGTTGGCCTGCTCTTCGCCGGCAGCGAAAACACCACCGTCATCAACCGCGTGGAGCATGTATTCTCCGGCTTGGGACTCGAGATCTGAAGCGCATGTTAAAACTCACCACGATTCGGACAGCGCCATGCAGCCTGTCACCGGGAGCCTGTCCGTGCCGTCTTCTATTCAGGAAGTGAAGCGGAAGCACACCGAGGACCTGCTCGAGCTGCCGGGCGTCGTCTCCGTCGGCATCGGACTGGATTCCGAAGGTTGCCCGGCAATCCTTGTGGGTCTCGACCGACCACACCCCGAGACCTGTGCCGCACTGCCAAGGTTGCTGGACGGCTACCCGCTGTGCATCCAGGTGGCGGGAACCGTCGGGGCGATGAAGCCTCCCCGACTGACCGGTGACGATTAGGACGGCCGGGCGTATGTGCTTCTAGGGTCAGCTCGGCGTCCATGGTCGTCGATCTCTGAATGAGCGAGAGTCCGACGTTCGAAGTCCACACTCGTCCTCAGAGACCAGCACTTCACGCACTCAGAAAGACCACGGCGCCCGCCAGGATCATTCCAACTCCGGCCCAACGTCCGCCCCCCGCGCCGTAGGGCACGACCTTTTCGAGGAGTACGAAGAGCGTGATCGCGGCGATCCAGAGGAGATTCATCACGCCGCCGAAGAAGAGCAGCCCCATCAGCACCCAGCAGCAACCGAGACAGTAGGCGCCATGCTCGAGGCCCATGTGCAGCGCGCCCGATTTACCGGGGCGCCAGTGCGCGGCGATGAAGTGGGCGGGGCTCCGGCAGTGCTCGAGGCAAGCGTCCTTGAAGGGCGTCAACTGATAGATCCCCGCGCCGATGAGCAGCGCCCCACCCAGCGAAGGGCTATTGGAGACCATCATGGGTGAGAGCAGCGCTGCCCGCTCGAGACCCCATTGAGCCAGGGTCGCCCCGAAGCTGAAGAGCGTCCACATCAACAGATAGCCAACGACGAAGGCGGCCACGGGCGCGACCGGCGTCCCCTCGCGCGATGCCTTGCGGGCCACGGCGGCGTATATGAGTGTCGTCGGCGTCGCGCTGGGAAGCATCATGCCGACCATCATGATCGCCCACATCGCGAACATCATGCCGAAGTGCGCCGGCGTCCAGGCATGCAGGCCCATCATAGACATGGGTCCGCCCTGCATTCCGCGCGCCATCAGCGCGAGGTAGAGCCAAGACAATGCCGTGATGCCGCCGATCGCCGAGAGGATGGCCATGCGGTCGCGCGGACGAAGCCCGGACGAGGGCATGGTGGCGGGCGACGTCAAGGACTCGGGCATCTGGGCTATCGGATGACTCCGTCCTGATTCATGTGGAGTCCCGCGAAGTGGGCATGACTGTCGGAGAGGTGAAGCTCAATGCCGGCCGTTAGGTTCGTACTTCCATTTCCGAGCTCGGCTTCGGTGAGCTGGAACCCGTTCGGAAGACCGAAGCTCGCTCGGAACTCTTCACCGCTGTTCGGATCGACGATTGGCCGTGCATCGGAAGTCCCTACCCCCGGGATCTCGATGCGCGCAGTGCGGCCTTCGACGTCGATTTCCATGTCGATGGGCGCAAAGATCGAGTCGAGCACTTCGGACATGGTGCTGTTGAAGACGTAGAAATGAGTCGCCCCGGGCGCCGTGGATTCGCCGCGCATGATCTTTTCGAGTGCGATCCGCTGCGCCTCGTCGGCCCGCTCGTCGATGATGAACTGCTCTCGACCGTTTCCATCGGCGATCTCGCCGGGCCACTGGACCAACATGACGTAGTTCAGTCCATCGAGGCGCGTGTCGTTGAAGTGGCCCTCCTCGATGGTTCCGGCCTCGATGGCCTCGC
>JAQBEG010000593.1:0-17865 GCA_032123985.1 Deltaproteobacteria bacterium | reverse complement strand
CCCTCGACGTGAACGTCGACGGGCTGAAAGAAACCGCTGACGGTCACGACGGTATCCTGACAATTCCCACGGATGTCACGGATCCGACCTCTGTGGAAAGCGCGGTGAAGCGCTGCGAACAAGAACTTGGGCCCATCGATCGCGTCTACAACGCAGCGGCCATCATGCCCACTGGCCTGCTCATGGATCAGGATGTTTCGATCATCCAGAAGATCATGGACATCAACTACGGCGGTGTGGTCAATGTTACGAAGTTCGCATTGCCGGGAATGCTCGAGCGCGGTCGCGGCGACTTCATCAACTTTGCATCGATGGCCGGCTGGGTGCCGATCATGTACCTGGGCGCCTACAACGCGTCGAAGTTCGCGGTGGTGGCCTTTGCCGAAGTGCTCTACCACGAGAATCGCAACAAGGGCGTTCGCTTCGCTTGTGTGTGCCCGCCTCCCGTTGCCACCCCCCTGTTGAAGCAAGCCGAAGACAACGTCTGGCCAAAGACGTTCGACGCCGGTCCTCCCATCGAACCGCAGCAGGTACTCGACGCCATCGAGGTCACCCTCGAGAAGAATGACTTGTGGGTGTTCCCGGGACGTGGCACCCGGCTCGGTTGGCGCGCACGCCTTTGGTTCCCTCGTCTGATGTGGAAGATCGTGCACAGGACGGAAGGGTTCTAGGACGCGTGGCCGGACACCGAACGCTGCACGGTTGATTCAATCGAGCATCACAATAAGGGAGATCTCCATGACTGCCCCCCCCACGACATCCGAACCCATTCTGCTTGAAGAAACTCGAAACGGGGTTCGTATCCTCCGGATGAATCGGCCGGAAGTGAAGAAGGCGCTCTCGAACGATCTGACCCGGGCGCTCGTGCGGAGTCTCGAAAAAGCAGCCTCGGACGCCGAGGTTCGGGTGGTCGCACTGACGGGCGCGGGTGGTGCGTTCTGTTCGGGTGCCGATATCAGCCCGAGAAAACCCGGGGATCCCAAACCTGATTCCGTTGAGCAAACCGCGGACATCGTTGTTCAGCTGGTCACCGGTATGCGAGTGACTTGCGAAAAGCCCGTCATCGCAGGCATCGATGGCATCGCGATCGGAGCCGGGCTGGCGCTCGCCATGTGCGCCGACATCCGCATGGCCAGCTCGGCAGCCCGCTTTCACCCGGGCTATGCGCGTATCGGAACGTCGCCGGACTGCGGTCTCACCTGGACCTTGCCCGCAGCGATCGGACGCGAGCCGGCGATGCGCTTTTTTCTCGAGCCGAATATGCACGATGCCGACGCAGCGTTTGCGCTGGGGATCGTGGGCAAAGTCGTCGACGCCGAAGGCTTCGATCAGGCCTTTGTTGCCTATTGCGAGAAGATCGCCGAAATTGCACCGCTTGCCGCGACACAGACGAAGCGCCTGGTCTCACGGATCGGACTCCCGGAAGACCTTGAAGCTCACCTGCGCGACGAACTAACGTACGCTGCGCGCGGGTTGATGAGCGAGGATGGCAGGGAAGCCAGGCGCGCAATGCGTGAGAAGCGCAAGCCTGTCTTCGCCGGGCGCTAGTCGCGCAAGACGGCTACACAAGAATTGGAGCGCGGCGCTGGTGCATGAATCGGAGACGTGTCGCCGGATTCACCGTTTCGGGGGTCTGGTTCAGGCGCCGATTGCGAAGGACTCTGGCCGGCCCAGCTCCGTCATCCGATTCAGGATGTTGCAGGCGATCAGCGCCTCGGCCTCCTGTGACTTGGGATGACGCGCACGCAGCCGGTCGCCAATGATCGACTTGTACCTGAAGAAGGTGTTCTCTACACGAGCCTGCTGGTGGTATCCCGATTCCTTCTTCCACTGCCGGCGCCCGACTTTCCTTATTCGTCTGACTGTGCGATGACGAGCGCTAGATCGCATCGATCTCGTCGCTGATATTCTCGGTGGAACGATGACTTTCGCATCGCGTGCTGCAGCGGCATCATAGATCGCGATCGTGTCGTAGGGGAGCTGCGGCCGATTAGGCCGGAGCGAGTATCTGCCGTGAAGCTCGCAACGTCATCCATCTCATCGATGAGGCCAAGAGCCGCCCTCGCATCGTCAGCATTCCCGCCAGTCAAGACCTCGGCGATGATCACGCCTGATCGATCGACCCCGAGATGAAGCTTCTTCCACGCGCGCTTGCCTCGACCCCCATGCTTTACAGCGGCCCACTCACCTTCGCCGATGATGGATAGCCCGGTGCTGTCGACGATGAGATGAAGGCGGCCTTTCGTTGCGGCGAGGCGGAGACCGACATCGACTTGCTGGCTACGGCGGGAGATCGTTGTGTGGTCGGGAGCTTCGAGGTCGAGTGCCATCCGCGACAAGACTGATCGAAGGAAACCCTCCGTCTGCCGGAGCGGCAAGTTGAAGACGAGCCGAAGCACGAGTGCCGTTTCGATTGCCTGATCTGAGAACTTCCGCTGGCCGCCTCGTTTTCCCGACGGTCCAGGCGTCCAAGAGTCCCCCGCATTCGGAGAGAACCAGAGTGTGATGTCTCCTCGTTGCACGAGCGCGCGATCGTACTCGGCCCAGTTGCTCACGCGGTACTTCGTTTTGTACTTGGGATGGACTCTTGAGTTCATGCTGAGAATGTGGCCGGTCGTGCAGAAAGAACCGGTTAGATCGGGGCAATTGACCCGATTTTATTTACGATTCGTGCACCGACGCCACGTTTTGGGTGTATGAGGCCCCGCATTATGATGAATATCCGTGATTTGCCTCAAGGCGCATCTCCTTTAATCCGAGCGAGGACTCAAGCGAAGCGTCACCGGTAAAGCGCCGGCGGACTTGCTTGAATTTCTGGCCTTGGAGTATGGTGCGATGACCGAGCGTGATCGATCCAACATGCAGTCGCGCGCCCGAATGCGACCGCGGTCGGTTTTCGGACCGACTTTTCAGATTTTGCTGACCACCCTGCTCCTTGCCCCGGGCAATTCCCTCGCGATCGTCGTGGAGGAGCTCGTTCTCGGGCCCGATGCCACGGTCGAGCTTACCCAGCCGATCGGCGAGGAAGCGACGTTTCGATCGCTCGATCTCGAGCTGGGCAAATCCGTCTTCATTCGGACGGATTTCAATATGAATCGTGTGTCGGTCGGCGATCCTACGATCGCCGACGTCGTCATACTCGGCGGAACCGGAGTCCAGATCGTCCCGAAGAAGATCGGCGAGACCAACCTGATCGTCTGGCGCAACAGCAGTACACCCATCGCGGTCATCGACGTTGCAGTCGGTACATCCTACGCGACGCTCGAACGTCGCCTGCGCTCCGTACTGAAGATCGACACGATCGGCGTCGAGAGCGTCGGCAACGCAATCGTCTTGACCGGCAACGTCCCGAGTCCGGTCCTGGCCGAGCGAGCTCTAACGATCGCCAACGCGTACTTCCCAGAAGAGACCGACGAGACCAAACAGCGAACTGTCGTCAGCAGTATCGAAGTGGGCGGCAATCAGCAGGTCATGATCGAAGTCGTCATCGCCGAGATGTCGCGATCCCTCGGTCGGCGCTTCAACGTGAACTGGGATGGGATGTTCCGGACTGCCGGGAATACGTTTAGCGGCTCGAACTTATTGGGCAGTATGGTCGGCCTTGGCAACGGCGACCCCGAACGAAAATCTGCTCGTGCGCTCGGGAGTCGATTTCATCGGGACCTTCACGGACAACAACAACGTCTCGCTCTCATACTACGTCGAGGCCGCGATCGACAACAACCTTGCCAAGGTCCTGGCAAAGCCCACGCTGATGGCGCGAAGTGGTCAGGCGGCGAGCTTCCTCGTCGGCGGTGAGGTCCCGATTCCCGTTGCCCAGGAATTCGGGTCGATCTCGGTGGCCTTCAAATCCTTCGGCATCGCGGTCGAGTTCACGCCCACCGTCCTCGGACCAGACCGGATCCATCTGGAAATCGCGCCGGAAGTCAGCGAGCCGGACTTCACACTCGCGACCAGGGTCGGCGGCTTCGCGACGCCGGGATTCGTGACGCGCCGGGCTTCGACCAGCGTCGAACTCGGAGATGGACAGAGCTTCGCCATCGCAGGCCTGCTCCTGGACGAAACTTCAGAGTTCATCGAGAAGTTTCCCATGCTGGGTGACATCCCGATCCTCGGAGCGCTCTTCCGCAGTAAGGACTACCGGCGGAAGGAAACGGAGATGGTCATGATCGTCACGCCCAGGCTCGTCAAGCCCTTGCCAGACGGCCCACCAACGCTCCCCACGGATCATTTCGTGGACCCTAACGCATTCGAGTTCTTCCTGCTTGGCGCGCTCGAAAGCCAGCACAAAGAAAAATCAGATACCCACGGCTCCGCCGGATTGATTGGACCCGCGGGACATCGCGTTCCGACGGAAGTAGAAAGGATCGAATAATGAACCGAGTCATCGGAATAGGCCTTGTCATCGCGTTCGTCGCTTTGACGAGTAGCTGCAGCTCAAGCTCACGTGTGGAAGAGAATTGGGGTCAAAGCTTTCAGGCGAAGATCGACCTGCAGACCGCCAACCCGGACAGGCCCAACCCGGACGCGCCCCTCGAGACACTCGACCCGGAGACCGGGCTGCGGGTCGCCGATCGGTACTACGAGGGTCAGGACAAACAGCAACAGCGGGTCGCTCCCTCTGTGATCATCCAGAGGGACTAATCTGTTGAGGGGCGTTCAAGCGGTACGATTTCGATTCTTTATCGTGGGTTCGGTTCTGCTGAGCCTCTTCGTTTCCGGCTGTGCGTCTCTCCCTGGAGCAGACAAGTCGGAGAACGAGTTCGAACCGTCCGTCCAGGCCGAGCTTCTGCAAAAGCGTAAGGAGATGCAAGACGGCACCTGGGAGCTGGAATCCGAGTCGAAGCCGATGTCTATCGAGGCGAAGCTTATGAAGGGCGACGGACTTCGGCGGGACGGCGAGTACGCGCCGGCCATGTGGGCCTACCTTCAGGCGCACGAGATGGATCCGACGGAGGCGGGGCCAGTAGAGCGAATGGCGAGTCTCCACTTGTTGAACGACACCGCGCAGGCGGAATCGATGTTTCGCGATCTTATCGAAGAGCATCCAGAAAGCGTCGCGGCCCATACCGGACTCGGACTGGCCTTGATGGCTAACGAAAACTGGCAGGAAGCCAAAGCCGTCCTGACGAGGGCGATCGAGTTCGGTCCCGATTCGCCGATCGCGCTAGGCAGCCTCGGCGTGACCCTCGATCGTATGGGGGAATTCGACTTGGCGCGCGACGCGTACCGAACCGCGACCGATCTCCTTCCCAACTACTACGAGGCGTGGAACAACCTTGGCGTTTCTTATCTCTCAACCCAGGAGTTCGAGGATGCCGCGGCCACTCTCGAGCGGGCCGCTCGAGTAGAGAGTCGTGATCCGGCAGTCCTCAACAACCTGGGACTCGCTCTCGGCCGCCTCGGCCGCTACGACGAGGCACTGGATGCGTTCTTGAAGGCGGGCACCAAGCAGGTCGCTCAGAACAATCTTGGATATGTCGCCTACTTGAACGGCGACTACGACCTAGCACTCACGGCGTACGAGACGGCGCTGCTCGAACGCGGCGACGACCGGTTGCAGGTCCTACGCAATTTCGTGACGGCGCAGAAGGCCCGCGACTCCAAAGCCCATTAGAGCGGCCTGCCCATCCGATTCGACGATCCGGCCTCGATCCCAGTCGAGGTCCTGAGCGGCCTCACGCTCCGCGCTGCCACGCGCTCGATCCGAGCGACCGCGAACAACAATTTTCGCGGGCACGAAAAGACACAAATCACGCATCCGAATCGCTGCTGCAACGGACGAGCGTGCAACGCGCAACTACTACGAAATTTCGCGTCCGAAGGCAAAGAAATGCCATTTTTAGACGTGAACAACCGAAGAATATTTTGACACTTCGCGTGTGTCACAAAGCACATACTGTCGGACGCGATAAGTGAAAACAGGTTTTGCTTGCTCGTCAAGTTGCTTCTGAATAACGCAACTATAAAAAAGGAAGAACTGATGTTGAACGCAATCAAAAAGTTCATGCTCGACGAAAGCGGTCTCGAGACCGTGGAATGGGCCATCGTGGGCGGCGTCGTCGTCGCCGTTGGCGCGGCCCTCTTTATCACGATTGGTCAGGATGTGCTGCGGGGCGTTACCGCTCTCGACACGCAGACCAGCGCGATTCCGTGAGAACAGAGAACTTCATGAATCCCGCCATCTGGCCGCTCCGTTTGCCGATCGCGAACGAACGCTCCGCGATTTTCTCGTGGGGGCTTGCGTCCGTACTCGGCCTCATAGTGGCGGGGGCGGGATTCATGGGTTCAGTACCACTGCCCATCTTCGGATGGGCAGTGGCGTTCTTGTTCCTTGCGGTGGCGAGCGACGTTCGGAATGAACGGATTCCGAATGCTCTGACCTTGCCATCGTTGATCATTGCGATTTTCCTGTCGGCCAAAGTGGGGTCGACGGGCGGTTTATTGGAATCGAGCCTGGGCGCGGCCCTCGGCTTCGCCCTTCTCATCGGCCCATATGCCATCGGAGGCCTCGGTGCGGGAGACGTCAAAGCCCTCATGGTATTAGGCGCGTGGCTCGGGCCGCAAGAACTCCTCGGAGCAACCGTATGGGCGGTCCTCATCGGCGGAGCGCTCGGCTTGGTGCTGCTCGCCGCTCGACACGAGCTGGCTGACTACATGTGGCGCTGGGTGGGAATTTTCGGCGTCAGTCTCGCTTCACGCAGCCTTCACTACAAAAAGCCCGCTGAGGGATCCGCGGCGGCCGGTGGGCTCCCCTTCGCGCCGGCGATCGCTCTTGGCCTCGCCTGTCAATGGTACGGAGGTGCACCATGGTGAGTCCGCAGCGCATAGGGCGGAAGCATCGGCGATCGCAGGCGGGGACCTCGGTTGTCGAGATGACGATCGTTCTTCCGGTCCTGTTGCTGCTGGTCTTCTCGATCGGCGACTTCGGCATCGCGTTCACGCGTTGGAACAGCCTGACTAACGCCACGCGCGAAGGCGCGCGGATGGGCGTCGTGTTTCAGAACGCATGCGATGCCACGACTGCGGACGCGAACATCCAGGCGACGGTCGCGGATTTTGCGGCGAGCTCCGGTCTTGATGGAGCAAGCATCGTGACGACGGTGACTAATCCTTGCGGAGGAACAGGCACACAGCTGACCGTGCGCGCGACCGTTCCTTACAACTATATCGGGATCGGTGCCATCGCTGGACTCGCACCCACGATTAATCTCACGGCGCAGACAGTAATGCGCAATGAATAAGCGTTCCGCAGAGAGCAGGAAATCCTGATGAAAAATCGACAGGGAATTATCTTCATCACATTGGCGATCATGATGGGCCTCGCAGCGGCCTGGGTCGCGGGGCGTATCGTTTCCGAATCGCCGACTAAAAAAGTCATGCTCGAGACCACCTCCGTGGTCGTCGTCCGGTCGGACGTAGGGATCGCAAGCAGCCTCACGCGAGAGCAGCTGAACATGGCGGAATGGCCTGTGGATCACGTGCCGCCCGGGGCCCTCACTTCGATCCAGGACGCAATCGGCCGTGTCGTTCGACGCCCGCTCGCCCGAGGCGAGGCGGTGCTGGCCACCGCACTCTTCGATCAAGGCGCGTCCGGAGGACTCAACGCGGTGATCACGCCGAATTTCCGCGCGGTCACGGTCAAGGTCGACAATGTGATCGGCGTTGCCGGCTTCGTGAATCCGGGCAGTCGGGTCGATGTGATGGCCACGCTGCGCCGGGTCGACCACTCCAAAGCACTCCCCTACTCGAAGGTCATCCTGCAGAACATCCGTGTCCTCGCAGTCGACCAGAGACTCGAACAGATCACCACCGGGGCGCCGGAGCAGATCAGCGTCGTGACTCTCGAAGTCAAGCCGAGTCAAGCGGAACGCCTCGTTTATGCAGCGCATGAAGGTCGGCTCCAGCTGGCAATGCGTGCGCCGGGTGACGACGCGGAAGTCAGGACCCGGAGTGTGGGCGTGGCAATGGTCCTCGGCGACAAGGCAGTCAAGAAGCATCGCAGCGCGCCGAATGCCGTCCAGGTTCTCTCGGGCTCTGAAGTCAAGAACAAGGTCTACTGACCATTGGGACCGATCCATTTGGGTAGAACTGGAACGAGAACAACATGAAATCGAGCTCAAAAACGATAGCGGCTCGACGGCTCGACGAGGTTGTCTCGAAGAGAGAGCAAGGAACGGCCATCGTTCTCGTGGTTATCTCGTTAGGCGCTCTAGTGGCAATCGCTGCTTGGGCGAGCGAAACGTCACGCATGTGGCAAGCGAAGAGCCAGCTCCAGACCGTCGCGGATTCGGCGGCGCTGGCCGGAGTCGGTAGCCTCCTGATCAATAACTTCCAGACGGCGGATCCGATCGCCGCGCAAGACGAAGCGGCCAGTTACGCGCCACTCTACGACATCCTCGGAACGCCGCTTGCGATCCCGGCGTCTGATATCGAAACGGGCAGCTGGGATCTCGATACGCGCGCTTTCACGTCCATGCCCGGAAGCACGGATGCAGCCCAGGTGCGGGCTGTGCGCGTCCGCGCGCGACGAGACGCAACCTCGAACGGCGGAATTCCAACGATCCTCGGCGCCGCCATCGGCGTCGCCTCGGTGAACGTGAATGCCGAAGCAGTGGCGTATTGGGGATACGCTGGCAGTGGCGGTCCCGGTGTCGCCGATCTTCCGATCGTGATCGATTGCTGTGCAGTGTCCGGCAATTCCCCCGGTTCGGCATGTACCCAAAACTATTGCGAAACGATCACGAACGGCATTCCCAACGAGTGTCCGCTGGATGCCGGTGGAACGGCGAGCTGTCTCGAGTTCCACTCCCAGCCCGACCAGAATGCCTGCTGGACGGTATTCGACGGAGGCAGTCCCTCGATCAACACGCCGGATCTTCTCAACAACGTCTCCGACGGAAACACTGTGGAGATCGACGGCCCGATCTACCTCGACAACGGCGACAAAGTTCCCGTGATCTCTGAAATCAAGGATCGATTCGAGGGGACCGGAAACTATGACCCAGCCGAGGGCACGGACACGAACGGAGATGGGACTGTCGACTCGTGGGTGGTCACCTTGCCCGTCGTGGAGTGTCAACAGCCCGGCGACGGCTGTGGCTCGGGCAATAGCGCGAACGTCGTGGGCTTCATTTGTTTCGACATTCACGAGGTCGAGTCCACACCCGGCAAGATCATTCGCGGAACGTTCCTGTGTTCGACAGACCCTCGCTGCGACACGGACGGGCTGGGCCCTGGCGGCACCATCCCGGGTGCCATCTCAGCCCAATACCCCGTCCTCGTAGACTGACAAGGAGAATCGATGACTAGTCTGAAAATCTTGATCGCATCGCGCGACGCAGAAAAAGTGAAGCTGCTGGCGACGAACGGCCTGCTGCACGTATGCGCTCAGGTCGAGGATCCGGGGGAGATTGCGGCGGTCGTAAAAGCGCAGCACCCGCAGGCGCTGATCGTCGATCTGGACACAGATCCCGACGCCGTATTCAGTGCGCTGGGAAAGCTGCTCGAGCCGCGGCCCCCGATCCTATTCCACGGGCCCGACGACAGTCAGCTGATCCTCCGTGCGATGCGATTCGGAGGTTGTGAATACATCGCGCCCGGACCGGATGCAGCACGGCAACTGGAAGCGGCGATCGAGCAAGTGGCGCGCGACCTGAGACCTAACACCGATAAGGAATCCGCATCCGTGATCGCGGTGACGGGGGCCAAGGGTGGAGTCGGAACCAGTTTTGTGGCTTGCCAACTGGCCACGGCGCTTGCGCAGCGCGGTGGGCAGAGCGTGATCGTGGATGGGCAGATCCGCCACGGCGATGTCGCGGTCTACCTCGATCTCCAGCCGCGTTACACCGTCGCGAGTATCGCCGAACGCAGCGAGCCGCTGGACTCGACCTATCTGGACAGCGCCCTGGCCGAGCACGGAAGCGGAGTTCGGGTACTGGCGGCGCCGAGTCGACTCGAGGACGAGGGGAGCGTCACGGTCTCATGTCTCAGTTCCGTCATGAGCCTGCTTCGGAAGGATTTTGAGTGGGTCATCTGTGATACGCCCGAAGACTTCGACGAGCGAGGCCTCTACTTCGTCGAGAAGGCCGATGTGACCGTCATCGTGACGACGCCCGACGTGCCTTCGCTCAATCACACGCGGGCGAAGATCGACCTTCTCGCCCGGCTGGGACAATCCGGTGACCGGGTCCGGGTGGCGATCAATCGGGAGGAAAGAAAGGCGCCTGTTTCGGTGAGTGCCGCGAAGGAGTTCCTCGGCCACGACGTCGACATCTGCATCCCGAACGACTTTCGCCGGTCCTCGCGCTGCGTCAATGAGGGAATGACTCTCCATGATCTCGCTCCTCGCTCGCCGATCGCAAAGTCTTTCGGCGCGTTTGCCACGCAGGCCTACGCCTGGTGCGATCGCGAAGGCCCCGCGGCTGGCACGAAACAAGGTCTCTTCGCTCGACTGAAAGGAAATTAAGATGGCTCTTTTCGAACGTTTGAGAGGGCGAGACACTGAGGATGACGCTCCGAAGGATTCCACGCCCCATCAGCGGCTGCGGGCCCTGCCGGACCAGAAGGAACAGGAATGGAACGAGCTCAAGAGTCGCGTCCATAACGCGCTCTTCGACTACCTCGATCTCTCGCGAATTGCCCAACTCCAGCCGGAGCAGGTCGAGAAGGACGTGGCGCAGGCGACTCGGATCCTGCTGGATCAGGAGACCGCACTATTGAGCCTTCAAGAGCGCGAGCAGCTCATCAAGGAGATCCAACACGAGGTCTTCGGCCTCGGCCCGCTCGAGCCGCTGCTTCAGGATCATACGGTCAATGACATCTTCGTGAACGGCCATGCAGACGTGCGGGTCGAGCGCCTCGGTAAGCTCGAGAAGACGGTCGCGAAGTTCAAGGACGATGCCCATTTGATGCGAATCATCGAGAAGATCGTCTCGGGGGTGGGGCGTCGGATCGATGAGACGAATCCAATGGTCGACGCGCGGCTCAAGGACGGCTCGCGTGTCAACGTGATCATCCCGCCGCTCGCGCTCGATGGTGCGATGCTCTCGATTCGCCGCTTCGCGGCGGACCCCTTTACCGCTGAAGACCTGGTCGAACTCGGATCATTGACGGAGGGTTTGGTCGAAGTCCTGAGCGGTGTCGTGAAGGCTCGCCTGAATGTGCTGGTCTCGGGCGGCACCGGTTCCGGGAAGACGACGCTCCTGAACGTCATCTCGGGATTCATCCCTGAGGACGAGCGAATCGTCACGATCGAAGACGCGGCCGAGCTCCAGCTCAAGCAGGGCCATGTCGTCCGTCTCGAAACGCGTCCCGCCAACCTCGAAGGCAGCGGTCGAGTCCAAGCCCGCGACCTCGTGATCAACGCACTACGGATGCGGCCCGATCGGATCATCGTGGGTGAGGTGCGTGGCTCCGAAGCGCTCGACATGCTTCAGGCGATGAATACCGGTCATGACGGTTCGATCACGACCGTACATGCCAACGCGCCGCGCGACGCCCTGTCTCGCATCGAGACGATGGTCGCAATGGCCAGCCTTGGGATTCCGCCTCGCGCGGTGCGCGAACAGATCGCTTCGGCGATCGACGTCGTGGTCCAGGTGTCGAGGCTCTCTGACGGGCGGCGCCGCGTCGTGAGCGTTCAGGAGGTCACCGGCATGGAAGGCGAAATCGTGACCATGCAGGAGATCTTCAAGTTTCGCCGCGACGGCATGGATGAAGACCGCAACGTTCTCGGCAAGGTCATCGCGACGGGCATCCGTCCCTCCTTCTCCGAGAAGCTCGAACTGGCCGGCATCAAACTGCCAGCCGCGATCTTCGAACCGCAGGAAGAACTTTAGGGGCTGGCATGCGGTTCATGATCTTCATACTGATGTTTCTCGCGGGCCTGCTCGCGCTGGAGGGGCTCTCGATGCTCCTGCGAAGGCGCAGCGATCCGAAGCGAGTCCGCGAACGGCTCAGGACCATGGCGGCCCGGGTCTCGCAAAAAGACACAGGGAATTCGATCTTGCGGGGACCGAGGCAGCTGCGTTCGGTTTCCGGCAGCGGCCTCGAGAAGCTTCTCTACCGCGCCGGCGGAAAACTAACGCTGGCGCGCTTCCTGTGGTTGAGCCTTGCGATGGGCGCGGGCGGCTTCGGATCTCTTTGCTTCCTGTTCGAAAGTCCGGTGCGCGCGGTGCCAGGTCTGCTCGCGGGTCTCTGGCCGCTCATCACGACGCGTCGTGCGGCCGCCCGGCGCATGCGCGATTTCGAGGAACAGCTTCCGGAAGCCCTCGACCTCATGACGCGCTCGCTCCGGACGGGACACGCGCTCGGCGCGGGTTTTCAGATGGTCGGGGACGAACTCCACGATCCGATCGGATCGGAATTCGGTCTCGTCGCAGAGGAAGTTCGGATGGGCCTGGATGTCCGCGACGCGCTCGAGAACCTCATGGACCGCATCCCCAACCCGAACCTCCCGTACTTCACGACGGCGGTCCTCATCCAACGCCAGACGGGCGGCAATCTCGCCGAACTCCTCGACAAGTTGGGGACGCTGCTTCGAGAGAGGATCCAGTTCGCGGGCCGGGTCCGAGGGATGACTGCGCAGGGGCGCGGCGCCGCGACGTTTCTGGCGCTGTGGCTACCCGCCATCATGGTGATCCTTTTTCTGGCCGCGCCTCTGTACGTGGCCCCGCTCATCGAAAACGATTGGGGGCACATGGTCATCGCGGCCGCATTCGCGATCGACGGGCTCGCCTATTTCCTGTCTCTGCGCATCTCGGATGTCGAGGCCTGAAAGGATTTTCAAGTTGCAATTCGTGATCAGTCTCCTCGCTTTCGCCTCGGTCGTTCTGTTAGTGCTCGGTCTGAAAAACATGCTCCAACCGGGCGCCGTGCAGCAGCGCCTTAAGGGTCTCGCAGCTCCGGCCGTCGCAGAGGCCCTGCCCCGGGAATCGCTGGTTCGGAGTCGGGAAATCGGGATTCTGGGCGTGCTCAGCCGGATCGGAAGTCGACGCGAAATTGGATCCGGCAACCCCATCCTGGAGCGTCTCGTCCACGGCGGATACCGCCGACCCTCCGCGCCCGCAATCTTCTACGGGATCCGGATCTGTCTGGCGGTCGGGCTTCCTCTGATTGCGTCGATGATCCCGGCTGTCTGGGCGTTGTCGGCGGGTTGGCAGATCGGCACGATCGGAATCCTGACCTCCATCGGGTTCGTGCTCCCGAGCAGCTACCTCGATCGACGCGTGAAAGGACGCAAGCAGCACCTGACCCGCGCGCTGCCCGATGCCCTGGACCTGCTCGTCGTGTGTGTCGAGGCGGGTCTTGGCATCAACCAGGGCCTCGAGCGCGTCGCGCAGGAATTCCGGACGAAGAGCCCGATGCTCTCTAGCGAAATCTCACTCGTGGGCCATCACACGCGCGCCGGCAAGACGACCAGCGAAGCGCTTCGGAACTTCGCAAATCGGACGGGCGTCGGCGATGTTAGTTCCCTCGTGGCCTTACTGATCCAGACGGAGCGCTTCGGAACCAACGTGGCCAATGCGCTCCGGGTGCATGCGGACGCCATGCGGATTCGCCGGATGCAGGCCGCCGAGGAGCGAGCGCAGCTGGCGACCCTCAAGCTCATCCTGCCCAGTACGATGATCTTCGCGGCTTTGTTGCTCGTCTTCCTCGCGCCGGGCATGCACAACTTCATTTCCGCCTTCAGTGGTATGCCTAAATGAAAGCGCGGCGCTTCGAATCACGCGTCTCTCCGCACCCTATACCACAGTTGGTGCCGTGCCGAAGCGGATTGCGATCTTGATCATCAGAGGCACCCGGTTCGACTCGGAGCAACATCGCGGCGAGCCGCGCATACTCCGAATACAGCGTGATCCTGCTTGCTAACGCACTTCTGGCCAACGCCGCCGCCCTTTTCCCCTGGCCGCCGCGCGTCGTCTTTTTGATCTTGCTCGCGTACACCCTCTTGGGAGCGACGCTCAGCTTCCTTCGTTTCATGGCCCCTTTGTGGAAGGAGCCCGCCGTCCAACAAGCAACCGTGATCGATTTGTCTCTCTAGACTGGCATCTGCTGCCAGTCTTTCTCGTCCCTGACCATCGCGTCTGCGTCCCGCGTTGCAGCCCGTTCGCCGCACGCGGGATGCCGCGGCTTCGAAGCGGCGAAACGACAAGTAATTCCCTGTTCCCGATCTCAGGGAACCCTTCGCTGTGACTGCAGAAATGCTCGAAAAACATGGGGCTAGTTACGCCAGGAATCTAATCCGGGAGGATTTCCTAGTATTTTTCCTGCCGACCAGGGATCCGCCCCCGGAGACGAGTTCCCCCCAGACTCCGCCCACCGACATGTAGTCTGCGGTTGTAGAGACTCTCCAAGCATAGACAGGCGTTGGCCCACCTCGAGCGCGATCGCCTAGTATCCCTGCAATCGACCTCCTGGGTAACCTCGGCGGCTGGATCGCGGACAACGAGTCGCTGCTCAGCGGTCTGGCAGCCATGATCGTGGTGACAGGGGTCGTCTTCACGCCAGTGGGGGCGGGGGTGCGACGGGCGCTTCGCTGGCGAAGCGACGGATACGAAAGCGGAGGCTTTGCGGAGTACGAGCGCGAGATCACCTTCGCCGAACTCACCCAGCAGGGACCCTACGAGACCCGATTCGCCACGAGTGACGGTCTGCACATCGCGTACAACGTGCGAGGGACAGGACCGCCGAACATTTTGTTCTCGCCGGGTGCGATCTCGCATCTTCACGTGATCGACCACATGCCGCATTCGAGACGCGTTCTGGAGCGGCTGGAACGGTCTGCTCGGGTCGTCGTCTTCGACAAACGCGGGCAAGGCCTCTCGGACCCATCGCCTCACGCTCCGGACCTGGAGGCGAGGAGTCGCGACATAGAGGCCGTGCTGGATCATGCGGGTCTCGAACAGGCGACGTTGCTGGCGCTCTCGGAGAGTGGCCCCATGTGCATCTACTTCGCGACCACGCGGCCCGACCGCGTACGCGGGCTGATCCTGGCGGGGACGACGGCTCGTTGGACCCAGGGTGATGATTTTCCGCAAGGTATTCCGCGTGAGGCCCTCGAGCGATTGGCGAGGGCCTGGGGGCGGGGGACGCTTCGGGACATCTTCTATCCGGGGATCAGCCGTGAGGTGATGAGCGACGCGACCTATCGAGCGGTCGAGCGGATCATCGCGGGTCCTCAGGGCATGCAACAGGTCTTCGACCAGATGATCGACTTCGATGTGCGTGATCTGCTGCCGAAGATCGAGGTGCCCAGCCTGGTGGTTCACTTCAGCGGCGACCTTGCGGTCCCGATTCGGTTGGGAAGAATGCTGGCCGAAGAGATTCCGAACGCCGAGTTTCTCGAGATGAACGCGGTGGACCACGCTGACCTTGCGCGATCGCCCGAAGCGATGGTGCGAATCGAGGAGTTCTGTCGCCGAGTCGGCTGATCAGGACGGGCAAACTCCGCTCCGGCCGAGGCGAATGCCGCCCTCGGGCGCCCATATTCACGACTTTCCCCTGTAGATTCCCTGGATATCAGGGATCTGACCCCAGAGACGAGTTCGCCCTGGACTCCCCCCACCGCCATCTCGTCTGCCGTTGCGGAGACCTTTCGGTAAACACGTTAGGCGATCCGGAAAATCTCGCGATTCCGAGGGGCGTGCACTCTCAGGCGAGTGCTTCCGAAGGACCACTCCACGCGTTGTTTCGGCGGGCTCGGCGACGCTCAGCTCTCGAGATATGAGACCCCCGTCCACTCTATACTCTTGTCCCAGAGCCGGCCGGCCACGGCTTCATCGTGAATGTGTTCGGCGATCTTGGCTGGACCGGCGGATCTGGCCATCTCCCATCGCTTGGTCGGTCCGTAGTAGTCCTTCGCTTTCGCGTCGGGAGACGTCGAGGCGAGGAGTGTGGGAAGTGCTCCTTCGGCGGCGGAGTTGACCAGGGGGCGAAGAATCGGCGCGATGATCCCGAACCAGGCGGGCAACGTTCGAGACAGTTCCGTTTCAGCCACGCCGGGATGACAGGCTAGGTTCGTGATGTCCAGGCCACGCGCTTCGCAGCGTCTCGCCATCTCGAGCGTAAAATATAGGTTGGCCGCCTTGCTCATCTGGTAGCGCCCCATCTTGCTATAGGAACGCTCCGCGTGGGGATCGTCGAAGTCGATCGTTCCGCCGCGATGTGCGCCGCTGCTCACATTGACGACGCGAGCTCCTGGCGTCGACGACAAGAGGTCGAGCAAGTGGCCGGTCAACGCGAAGTGACCGAGATGATTCACACCGAATTGCAGTTCGAATCCGTCTTGCGTGAGCGTCTTGGGTGGGACCATCACGCCCGCGTTGTTCACCAGCACATCGAGGCGTGGCTCGGCAATGACGGCATGGGCTGCAGTCTCGATCGATTTAAGGCTGGTCAGATCGAGCGGTATCCAGGCGAGTTCCGCACTCGGGTGGAGCTTTTGGATCTTCTCGATCGCCTGGCTTGCCTTCTGCTCTGAACGACAGCCGAGCAGCACTCGGGCTCCACGTCCGGCGAGAACGCGCGTGGCCTCGTAGCCGATGCCAGTATTGGCGCCGGTCACGAAGAACGTTTTCCCCGCCTGTGCGGGTACTTGTGATTCGTTGTAAGTAGGCATCTAGAATAGTCTCCCTTGGCGGCACCCAGGTTGTCGTCTACCTATTCGAGCGTTCTGGGACCGATGATGTCCGAGCGCTGGCTAGTGGGGCACGTTCATCGCTCTAGGCGGACGGACGACGATGTCGGCGATGTTGACCTCGATCGGTTGAGTGACGGCGTAGAGAACTGCTTTGGCGACATCGTTCGGATTGCCAAGGAGCAGCTTCAATTTCGTTTGCAGGGTCTCCAAGATTTCCGGAGGCAAGCGTTCGCCCTGTTCGACCTCGATGTCCATCCCTGCCATCTTGATCATCGTGTTCACGAATTCCCGATCCATGTTGCGGGCGAAATTCGTTGCTATGGCGCCGGGCATCACGTTGGTCACGCGAATCGTGTCTTCCTCGAGCTCATCTCGCAGACTCGACGAGATCACGTTGACTGCGTGTTTAGTCGAGCCGTAGACGCCTGAGTTGCTGCGCTGGGCCGAGACCGATGAGATGTTGACGATCTGGCCCTCGGCCCCACACGCGCGCATCGCCTTGACCGCTGCCTGGCAGCCGACGAGCAGCGCGAGGACATTCGTCTCGAACATCGTTCGCCACTCTTCGGGGTTGCCCTCGAGGATCGGCGCCGGATATTCCAGGCCTGCGTTGTTGACCATGATGTCGAGACGGCCCGTTGCCTCCACGGCGGCGTCGATCAGACCGCGCACCTGCGCGACGTCGCGAACATCGGCCGTGAGTACGCTCGCTTTGCCGCCCTTTTCTTCGATGTTTTTCTTGCAGTCTTCCATCGACGAAGCGGTTCGTCCGGAGAGGAAAACGTGCGCGCCGGCGTCGCCAAGATGTTCGGCGATGGCGCGGCCGATTCCGCTGGAGGCGCCGGTGACGATTGCAGTTTTTCCTTCGAGCGGCTTTGAAGCAGTCATGAGGGAGTTCCTTTTGCGTATGCAATGATGAGACAAACGTCGATCCAGCTGTGGCTGCTTCCGTCTTCGAGACTGGCCTCACTGAAATCGAAGGGCCTAAATCCCGACATTCCGGGCGGCTTCTTCCGAGAAGGCGAGGTCGCTCGGCTTATTTGCCCGGGCCGCGGCTCGCGAATAGAAAATCCCAATTGGTATTCGGATTCAGCCGGTGGACGTGGCGCCCGATTCGCGACAGCCAATCCATTTCGTCCGCGTCGAGAGGGCCGTGTTCGAGGGCTTCGACGTTTGCGACCAACTGCGCTTCGGTTTTCGGCGCCGTCAGCACCATGTCGACC
>JAQBEG010000592.1:0-9638 GCA_032123985.1 Deltaproteobacteria bacterium | reverse complement strand
CGTGATTCCAGACGGTTGGCTCTGGGCGATTCCCCTGACCGATGACCGATTGAGCGTTGGGCTCGTGAGTCGGAAGTCGGGACTTCGTCGCGAGCGCCTGGGTGAATATCTCGACAGCAGCCCCTTCTTCAACAGGCTTCTCTCGGGCGCTGTTCGCGAGGACACAAACCTGATCGGAAATTTCAGCTTCGAGAACACTTCCTCATCCGGATCTCGCTATTGCTGCGTCGGGGATTCCGCGTGTTTCATCGATCCCGTTTTCTCCTCGGGTATCTCGCTCGCGATCTATCGTGGTCTGGCCGCGGCCGAGCAGCTCATTCCGGCGCTCGAATCGGGTCGTGAAGCCGAACCAGATCTCATGAAGTCGATGGAAGAATCGATGAAACGCGGATATGACACCTTTGCTGCTCTGGTATATCGCTTCTACAACACCAGGTTCGTCGACAACCTGATCTTTGGTGCGCCCGCGGATGGGCGACATCGATCTGGTGTGATCAGTGTCCTGGCGGGTGATGTGTTCCGGGACGACAACGCTTTTCAGGACATGCTCCTACAATCTCGTCGCCATTCATATCGCAGCGACGAAACTTCCGGGCCGCGCGGCTCCTCCGTCAGTAGCCAGTAGGAGCGATCGTTCGATGTCCCCGACGTCCCCGATGTCCCCGATGCCTCAGATACCCTATCCGATCACCGGTTTCGCGATGTGTAATGCGATCGGCTCGAATCGACACGAAGTGCGCCAGTCGCTCTTCGAAGGACGTTCGGGTCTCGGGCCGTCGCCGATCGAACTACCCTTCGAAACGGTCGTTGGTGCTGTCGACATGAAACTTCCCCGGCTGCCCGAAGCGCTCGAAGGCTGGACGACTCGAACGACACAGATCGCGGCGCATCTGCTCGAAGATCTTGCGCCCGAACTGGGACGCCTGCATGAACGTTGGCGCCCCGATCGAATCGCGGTGCTGCTTGGAACGAGTACGGGCGGCGCAGACGCGACCGAGAGCGCATACAAACAGTATCTATCGTCGGGTGCGCTGCCCGAGGAATACGACATCTTCAAGCATCATACCTTTGGCGCCATCCTCTACGTCGTTCGCGAGCTGGCCGGTGTGACGGGTCCTTCATGGATGGTCTCGACGGCCTGCACCTCGAGCGCAAAACCGCTTGCCAGCGCCCAGCGACTCATCGCGGCCGGTGTGATCGATGCCGCGATCGTGGGCGGAATCGACACGCTCTGCAGCATGACCTTGCACGGGTTTCGTTCGCTGGATGCCTTGTCGAAAGGACCTTGTCGACCCTTCTGTGCCGATCGGGACGGCTTGAATATTGGTGAGGGCGGGGCGTTCATGCTCGTCGAACGAGATGGAGACGCGATCGCGCTGCTCGAGGGTGTCGGGGAGAGTTCGGATGCCTATCACATCTCTGCGCCCCATCCGGAGGGTCTCGGTGCTCGGCTCGCGATGCAGCGCGCGCTCGAAGAGGCGGGCTGTTCGGCGTCATCCGTCGACCATGTGAATGCACATGGAACCGGAACTCGACTGAACGACGTGTCCGAGTCTGCGGCGATTGAAGCGATATTTGGCCGCGATGTCCCTGTCGTCTCCACGAAGAGCTACACCGGCCACATGCTAGGCGCGGCGGGGGCGACGGAGGTGGCGATGGCGATCGTGAGTCTGATGGAAGGCTGGATTCCCGCATCGCTCCGCGCCGGTCCGGTCGATGAGAAAATCCACATCAGAGTGAACGAAGAACGACTCGATGGAAAGGTTCATCGAGTCGTGAGCAACTCCTTTGCATTTGGTGGCAATAACATCAGTGTCGTGATCGGAGCGCCGCAATGACTGAGGAGGTTGCCGTTCTCGGATGTGGCGCGTTTGTGTCCGGCTTTGACGGTCTTGCCGGTTGGGAAAGTGGTCGAACGAGCGCGAATCATGAGGCGCCGAAGGCCGAGATCGTTCCGCTTCGCCAGCGTCGCCGCGCGAGTCTGCTGTCGAAAGCGCTCGCGGATGCATATGCCGAAGCGCTCGGGGCGACCGATCTCGATCCTTCCACTGTCGCGTCGGTATTTGGCTCGGCCATTGGCGAAGCTGCGACGATGGTTGGCCTGCTCGATCAGATGTGGGGCGATGCAGCGATGCTGTCCCCAATGCGCTTTGCGACGAGCGTACATAACGCCGCTTCGGGAATGATCTCGATCGCGACGGATAATCGCGGAATCACGACTGCGATGGGTGCGGATTTCGACACGCCGGCGATGGCCCTGCTCGAAGGATTCGGGCTGGTGCTCTCTCGAGGAGAGTCGGTGGTCGTATGCTGCGGCGACGAGGCTCCGCCCGAGGATCTGGTTTCGCAAGACGAGGGCTGGGCGCTGATGACCGCGGCGATCGTGCTCGGTCCGGTGAGCCAGGCTCCGGCGTCGAGCCCTCGGCTTTCGAATCTCAGGCTTGCGCCCTCGGACGAGACGCCGCCCAGTATGGAGACACCGCCGTTGATGCCCGAGGCCGTCTACCGAAATCCGAACATCGGCCTACTCGACCTGGCTGTGGCGATTCGAAGCGGCAGGCAGGGTGTGTTGCGGTTGGATCGTGGCGCTGGGCGAGGGTTTTCCGTCTGCCTTGGCGCTTCGACGGCATGAGCGACTTTCCACCGATCGCAATGCTGGTGCCACATCGCGAGCCGATGGTGCTGCTGGATCGCGTGGTCGCCTGGTCTCCCGGACATGTCGAGTGCGCGATGCGAGTTCGTTCCAACGCGCGCTTCGTCGATGACGGAATCCTGCCCGCCCCGTTCATGATCGAACACATGGCGCAGTCGGTCGCGGTTTGCCTCGGATACGAGGCGTATCTCGGCGGGCGGGGCGTGCGTGTTGGAATGATCGTCAGCTGCCGCGCGTTTCGGGCGCATAGGGAGAGTGCCTCGGCTGGAGACGATCTCATGGTCCATGCGAACAAGGAGCGCGGGAACGAGACCTTGAGCCACTTTCAATGTGAAGTCCGCTCCGAGGACGAAGTCTTCGCGGATGCCACCCTCACTCTCTTTCACGGTGAGACTTTGTTCGACGACCGGTCTTAGGTCGTCTTCAGACGGGTTGCGGTCTGGCCACCAACAGACGCACACCACCAGCAAGTGGAGCGACACTCACCAGGCGCAGGCCCGCCGCGGAGAGAAGGCGTCGCATTTCAGGTTTTCGACGTTCGTGACCCGGTCCGCAGAGAACGAGCATCTCGAGGTCGAGCAGGTTGGTCAGATCTCGACGCCCGTCGGGCACGAGAAGGCCTTCTACGACGAGTAGAGTGCCATCGGGTCCGACCGCCGAACTGCAGCGACGCAGAAGATCGATTGCGATCGCGTCATCCCAGCTGTGAATGATGTGCATGAGCACGCATACGTCTACGTCTTCGGGCACCTCGACGAAAAAATCGCCGACTCGCGCTTCACAGCGATCGTCGATGCCCGCTTCAGCGAACGCGATTCGAGCCTCATGGACCGCGGCGGGTCGTTCGAGGAGTACGCCTTGGAGATGCTCCCACCTGGAAAGGACCTCGATGAGCAATGCGCCTCGCCCACCCCCCACATCGGCGATGCGCCTCACCTGCGAGAAATCGAAGGCTTCGGCCAGGGCGCGTGCCTCGCGTTTGGAGAACGCGTCGATGGCCGCGTGATAGAGACCGGCTTGCTCGTCATGTTGATCGAGGTAGTCGAACAACGGCAGCCCGTGATGTTTTTCGAAAGCTGCCTCGCCGGTGCGTACGGAGTCAGCCAGAGACGACCATGGATCCCAGCCGAACGGTGAGCCTACGAACTTTGCAAGCTCGCCGAGTTCGTCCAGCCTGAGCAAGTCGCCCATCTCGGTGAGCGCGTATTGTTTCTGGTCGTTGAGAGTGACGAGATCCTCGCCGAGCAAAACCCGCAAGAGTCTTCGAAGCGCTTCGGGCTTGCAGTCGATCTGATCGGCCAGTTGCTCGAGTGTCAGGGGCGAATCGGCCAAAGCCTCGGCGAGGCCTAACGACGCGGCCGCGGAGACGGCGGCGGCCAGCCATTTCCCGCCTAGAAGAACGAGCAGTCTCTCGGCGGGATCAGAAGATCCCGCAGCCTCACTCACAGGGCAGCTCCGGTTGCCGTCGGCTCCCGAGCGATACTTTCTTCTCTCGGTTGATCCACCAGGGACCCAAGCACACGTCGAATCGTCGCTTCGTCGATGTTTCTCGCGGGCCGACCCAGCGAGCGTTCGACGTCTCGAGCCAGGGGTCGCAGCGCGCGGCGTCGTGCGAGCCCAATCGTGTTCGTTGCCGTGACGCGCGCGTCCCCGATTCGGACGCCCCAGTCGCGAACTCCGGACATATCAACGAGCCTCTCTACGTTTTCGGGACCGACCTCATCCATCACTCGGAGCAGCATCTCGCCGGCGATCTCCTCGGCCTCGGCCAGTCGCATGCTCATGTAGTCGAGGGTTTCGCTTGGGCTCCAGCGATTCTTGAGGGCCAGATGCGCATCGACCAGCACCGACGGAAAGCCGGGCATTCCGCGAAAGCCCGGTTTTGGAGCGGCGGGTGCCAGCTTTGCCCAGGCTCCAAATAGACGCTGCATGTGCTTCGTGAGCTCTGCGAAGCGCTGACCGATCGGGATGATCTTGTCCATCTCGCTGCCAGTCAGGCGATACAGTTGCTGAACGAAGAGCTGACAGGGATAGGACCAATAGACGAAGTTGTCCCAGTACACCTTGGCCAGCATGGCATCGGGGTGGCCGTAAACCTCGGCCGCGTCTCGATACAGGTCGACGGCACCGCCTACGATTGATCGGTAGAGGGCACTCAGTTCTCTCGCGCGAGTGACGAGATCGCCGCCGGCAAGGTCCACCCGGATCATGTCCTCGGTGTACGAATTCGCATAAGCGATGAAATCGGCTCCGGGGCTGTAGAGCGGATCGACGAAGGCGCCCGCCTCGCCGACGATTGCCCAGCGATCTGCCGACCAGCAGCGAGCCACGTTATGGCTGTAACCTCGGAGACATCCGAAGTCGAGCACTTTGTGTGGTGCGAGTTCCTTGGCGAGGATCGGCTCGTTCTCCTCGAGGAAGGACATTGTGTTCTCGAGGCTTCGCACTTGCTCGAACGGAAAATGGCTGTCGTGGGTGACGACCCCAATGCTCGTGTTGCCAGATGAAAGTGGGATGATCCACGTCCAATAGCCCGTTCCCATGAAGTGGTTGGTCGATCGCCAGCGGTGCTGTGCAAACGGCGTTTCGTGCCACGACTTGACGTCGCTCGGGACGAAGTGGGTCACATCGACCTTGCCCTCGACTCGAAACCAGCTCGCGTTGCCAGGGTGCTTTGTTCCGCGCGTGAGCTTCATGCGTTTTCTGAAAAGCGAGGCGCGGCCGGTCGCATCGATGACCCAGCGACAACGGATGCGAACCTTTTCGGTTGGTGAACGCTGGAGCTCCACCTCGTGGGGCTCTTCGCCCGGATTCAGATCGACCGCACCGACCTTCGTGCCTTCGAGCAACGTCACGCCATCCTCGACGATCATTGCGCGCAGGTCGTTTTCGAAGCGTCCCCGGTCGAGCTGGTACGACTGCACGATCGGTTCCTGGCCCGCGCCGACCTCGCTGCGCTCCAGGATCGGGAGCTTTCCGCTCCCGAGGAAGAATCGTAGGCCGTATTTGAAGAGGTGATGCTCCGCGAGGTAGTCACGGAGCCCAAGCGTATCGAGGTACATCGAGCCGAGTTCGACGCACGATTCGCCGACCTTGTGTGTGCCTTCCGGAAGAGGGCGGCTGGTTCGCTCGGCGACGACAATGCTCAATGACGGATGCGTTCGTTTCAGGTGACGAGCCAGCGTGAGTCCGGCCATCCCGCCCCCGCAAATCACCACATCGAGGATTTCGTCGGGTAGATCTCGCAGGGAAAATTCGCCCACGTCAGGTTCCTTCGTCGTTCGATTTCGCTTCCCGCGATCATCCACGGCGGGGCCGCCCTTGACCGACGAAGCTCGTCAACTAGTTTCGAGGGGGCGGGATCACACCGGAACCAGACCCATAGCCAACCGGGAGGGCAATCGCTTGGTTCGCGCGTGGCGGATCTTTGGTGTCACGCTCGTCATTTCGACGTATTTTGTGACAGCGCCCATCGGCTATGGATTCTTCGCGATCTGGGCCGCAATCCCAACTCGCCATCCCGAGCGCCGCGCGCATTCGATCCAGTTCATCATGATGTGCGCGTTCCGTTCGATGCACGCCGTGCTCCGGTGGATGAGGATCCTCGATTTTCATCCGGGGCGAGTCGAAGGGTCAATTCCAGCTTTTCCGTGTGTTTTGGTTGCAAATCACCCCACTTTGACTGATATCAGTGCTCTGCTCGCCACCGAGCGGCGCCTGGTATTCCCGGTGAAGCCCGCCCTTTTCCGGAGTTTCTGGGCACGGCCCGTGCTCGCGCAGGCAGACCATTTCGAGGGCGCAGCGCCCGGCGCCTTCATCGCTGAGAAGGTGATCGACGATGCGGTCGACAGGCTCGAACGTGGTTATCGAGTGGTTATTTTCCCGGAAGGAACGCGATCGCCGGAGGAGGGATTGCATCCCTTCGGTCGCGCAGCGTTCGAAGTCGCGCTGCGAGCCAATGTGCCGATCATTCCGATCGTGATCACGAGCAAACCACGTTGGCTCGCCAGGGGCTACGGATTCCTGTCGCGCGTCCCGTCGGTTCCCAAGCTTCGATTGCGTGCGCTTCCGGCGGTCTGGCCAGAGAGCGCGGGGTCGTCTAGCCGCACTTTGAGGGATATAGTCTTCGCGCAGATTAGTGCGGAACTGGCACGCGCGGGTCAATCCTGACGGACCGAAGGCCACTTTTTCAGAAGACATGACTCGAAGGACATGATGCAAGAATCGCTCGAGGATCAGTTGAAAGATCTCATTGTGGACGCGCTCGCTCTCGAAGACGTCGAGCCCTCCGAGATCAATACGGAAGAACCGCTCTTCGTAGAGGGGCTGGGCCTCGACTCGATCGACGCCCTGGAACTCGCGCTGGCGATTCAGGAAAAATTCGGCGTCGCGACATCTCCGGACGACGAGCGAAATCGAGAACTCTTCTACTCCGTGAAGACTCTCGCCGAATTCATTCGCGTGGAGACCAATGCAGGTTAGTTGGAGAAGCGCCCGGATACGGCAGTGAATCGATCGATGTCGCCGTTCGAGCTGCTCGGAATGCACGAATCCGACGCAGTGGTGGCATTCGGCGGTGCCGGTACGAAGACGGCCGCTGATCTCCTTTCGGATGCCAAGCGAATCTCCCTCTCGCTGCCCCCTGCATACGAAAATTCTCACGCCCTTCTGGTTTTCGAACAAGATCGCTACGCGATGGCAGCGGCGCTAATCGGGGCGCTCGATCGGGGTCACGCAGTGGCTCTGCCGCCCAATTCCCGTCGGGACTCCATTCTGGCGGTTCATGGCCGACCTGAAACGGCGGTGGTCATGCATGACACCGATGCCGGTTTCCCGATCTGCATTTCCGACCTGTTGGATGGCGAGTCGGAAAGAGACGCTGCTGATCCGTCGGAGTTCGCGCCAATGGTGCCGCATGCCGGCATCATCGCGACCGTCTTTACCTCAGGAACGACCGGACCCGTGACGGCCTGGCAGAAAACGAGCGCCGAGCTGCTTGGCGAAGCGCATATGCTCGGCACGACTTTCGAAGTTGGGAAGGGCGACAGGATTGTTGGCGGGGTTCCACCGGGGCATATCTATGGTCTGCTCTTCACGATTCTGCTTCCCCTGATGCGAGGGGCAGCGTTCTCACGCGAGACGCCATACCACGCGGAGTCGGTCGCTCGCTGCGTCGCAGAGAACCAGGCCAGCATCCTCGTGACTGTACCCGTCCAACTGCGCGCGCTCGAAGCCCTCGCTGCGGGCTCGCTTTCGTGCCTTCGTCGGGTGTTCTGCTCGACGGGCCCATTGCCCGAATCCGTGGCCGATGCTTTCAATCAGCGTCACTCCCTTCCCGTGACCGAGATCCTCGGCTCGACCGAGACCGGCGGCGTTGCTTCGAGGACACGTCAGGCCGGAAAGCTGGAAAGTTGGCGACCCTTTGCCGCGGTCGGCGTTTCCGTTAGCCATGAGGGTCGACTCGAGGTCGACTCGCCATTCGTTCACTCGGATCTTCCGCGACCCTTCGAGACCGCCGACCTCATCGAACTGAACCCGGATGGCAGCTTCAACCATCTCGGTCGCTCCGACGGCATCGTCAAGATCGGGGGTCGGCGCATCTCGATCCAGGAAGTCGAGGACTACATTCGCCAACGGCCCGACGTTGAAGATGTCTCGGTCGTGGCGATTCCCGCGGAGGGTGCCCGGGGACATCAGTTGTTGGCGGCGGTCGTTCCGGTTTCCTGTGACGTTGCGGAACTAAAGAAAGCGCTTCTCGAGAAGTTCGAGCCGACCTGTCTGCCGCGGCGAATCCTTTGTGTCGATGCGCTTCCGGTCGATGAGAACGGCAAGAAGCCACGTGATCTGTTGCTGCAGCTCTTTGGACTCCAGGGGGATGGGCGCCCTACGAACTGGACGCTCGAGTGGGGCGTGCCGTCGATTTCGCATGAAGGAGAGAAGGAGAGCTTCGAGATCTCTGTTCGAGTCCCGCAAGACTACGCCTGGTTCGAAGGGCATTTCGAGCAATACGCAGTGCTCGCTGGGGCGGCTCAGTTGAAGGAGTTGATCCTTCCGATGGTCGCGCGCGCCTTTCCCGAACTCGGCTCGGTCGCGTCCATGAGCCGGATCAAGTTCAGCGGAAGAATCACGCCGGGCAATTCACTGACCGTTCGAGTCGAGCGCGGCGTAAAAAAGGCACAGGTCGCGTTCGAAATTCGGAAGGAGAGCGAGGTTTGTTCTCGCGGCATTCTGACTCTGGCCGAGGGTGGGGCGCGATGACCGACTTTCGTTGTTGCGCGGTCGTACCGACATACGACAATCCCGCGACGGTGCGCGAAGTCGTCGAACGCATTCATGCTCATCTGCCCGATGTCATCGTCGTCGATGACGGAAGCGCGGAAGCGGGGCGCCAGGCTTGTCTGGATCTCCTTCGCGACGGACTGGCGACGGTTCATCGAATCGAAAATAACAGCGGCAAGGGCATGGCCGTGCAACGGGGCATGCTCGAGGCTTCGAAGGCTGGATTCAGCCATATGTTTCAGATCGACGCGGACGGCCAGCACGATCTCGACGAGATCCCCAATTTCCTGTCCGCCGCGAGAGCATCACCGGATCACGCCGTGTTCGGCGCCCCGATCTACGACGATTCGGCTCCTTCCGTACGGCGCATGGGTCGCAAAATCACGCGTTTCTGGGTCGATGTCGAAACAGGTCACGGTGTGATCGAAGATGCCATGGTGGGCTTTCGCGTGTACCCCTTGGCGCAAACCTTGAACTTGCCGCTTCGCACTCATCGCATGTCTTTCGATGTCGAAGTCGCAGTCCTGCTCGTGTGGTCGGGCGTTCGGGTGTTGAACCTCCCAGTGAAAATTCGCTACCTGAGCGCCGAAGAGGGCGGTCGCTCCCATTTCCGGCCCGTCCTGGACAACCTGCGATTGTCTTGGCTTCACTGTCGATTGTGTACGACGGCGTCCATTCGATGGTGCCTTCGGTGGTTTTCGCGACC
>JAQBEG010000591.1:0-8870 GCA_032123985.1 Deltaproteobacteria bacterium | reverse complement strand
CCCATCCAGGCCGCGGTCGAGGATTGATTCACGATCGCGCCACCGCCGCGCTCCTTCATCGACCGGTAACAAGCACGCGAGCACAGCAATGCGCCATCCATGTTGATGTCCATGAATTTCTTGTAGTAGGCCCAATCGACCTTCAACATCGATTCCATCTTCATGTTGCCGAATAGAGCGGCATTGTTGACGAGAAAATCGATTCCGCCGTAGGTCTCGATCGTCGCGGAAGCCATCGCTTTCGTCGATTCCTCGGAAGAGACGTCGACGGCTACGAACGTCGCATTGCCTCCATTGGCTTTGATCGAATCTGCAACGGCGGCGCCTCTTTGTTCGTCTATCTCCGCGATCATGACCTTGGCGCCTTCGCCGGCCAAAGCTCGTGCATAGGCTTCGCCGATCCCACCGCCCGAGCCGGTGACGATCGCGATCTTCCCCGCAATTCCCGGATAGCTCATGTCTTCACTCCCATCTTCGATGATTGCCGATGCTTTTCAATGTTCTTCAATGCTCTTCAATGCATGTCGAGTGGTGCCGATCGAGTTCGCCCTACTTTCTTCCGGGTAGCGCGATGACCTTGGTCTCGAGCAGCTCCTCGAATCCCATCACTCCGTTCTCTCGACCCACACCACTTTGTTTGTAGCCACCAAAGGGCGTGTCGACGTGGAACCATTGGCCCCCATTGACCGCCACCGTTCCCGTTCGAATCTGACGCGCAACTCGCAGCGCTCTCGCCTCGTCCCCGCCCTGAATCACGCCCGACAATCCGTACTCAGAGTCGTTGGCAATTCGAATGGCGTCGGCATCGTCTTCATATGGAATCACGCAGAGCACCGGCCCGAAAATTTCTTCTTGCGCAATCGTCATGCCCGAATCGACATCGACAAAGAGCGTCGGCTCGACAAAAAATCCTTTGCCGTCGGGTTTCCCTCCGCCGACCAGGCAACGAGCCCCCTCTGCAATGCCGGTTTCGATATAGGAAAGGACGCGTTCTTGTTGCTGCCGACTCACTTGTGGACCTTGAAGATTGGCCGGATTCGTCGGATCCCCATACTTCCACGCCTCGAACGCCACCTTGATTAGCGCTGTCGCCTCGTCGTAGCGTGCACGCGGCACGAGCCAACGTGTTGCTATGGCACAGCCTTGTCCTCCATGAATACAGGTCATCGCCGCTCCGGGGCAGACCTTTTTGAAATCCGCGTCGTCGAGCACGATCGTCGCCGACTTTCCGCCGAGTTCGAGAAAGACATTCTTGACCGTTTCGGCAGCGCACGCCATGATGCGCCGACCGGTTCGGGTCGAGCCGGTGAAGCTCACGGCATCGATGCGCGCATCCGTCGACAAAACCTCGCCGACCCCATGGTCCGACGATGCCACGATCTGGACGACGCCGGCCGGAATATCCGTCTTCTCCGCGATGACCTTTGCGATATGCGTCCCGGACCACGGAGTGTCTGGGGCCGGCTTCAAAACGCACGTGTTTCCGGCGCCGATCGCTGGCGCAATTTTCGCGAGATTCAAGTAGAACGGCACATTCCAGGGAGTAATCGCGCCCACGACGCCGACGGGTTCGCGTCGAAGAATTCGCCGCTGCGGCCTTCCAAGAAACGGCACGTCGCTCATTGCCGTCTCGTAGGCGTAGCTCCCGGCCAGTTCTGACCAATAGGCCACCATCTCGATCGGCTCATCGACATGCATGAAGGGCGTGGACGAGACGGGCGCACCGGCTTCGTGAACGACGATCGAACGGAACTGTTCCTTTTCCTCGAGCAACCCTTCATAGAGCTGGCGAAGACATTTCTGTCGAAATGCGGGGTCGTCTCTCCAGTTCGACTCGTCGAAAGTTCGACGCGCAGCAGCGACGGCGCGCTCCATGTCGTCCTTCGTGCCATCCGCGGTCGTACCGAGAACTTCTTCCGTTGACGGGTTCACGTTTTCGAAGGTGTTGCCGTTACTCGCTTCGACGAGCTCGCCATCGATCAGGTTTCTTGTTCCGGGTGCGAGATCTACGAGCGCCATCGACCACTCCTCGAGGCCTCATTCTGCGCGAGGCCGGATTACAATTCTACGCCAACCGTCGGGCCGAACTAGACGCAGACTGGCAGATTCGCAAACCCACGTACGTTGACGGAATGAACGCGCGCTGCCCCTTCACTTTCGACGTGATAATCGGGGAAGCGCCTCCACCATTCCTCGAGCGACACGGCGCCTTCGAGTCGCGCGAGTGCGGCTCCCAGACAAAAATGAGTGCCCTGACCGAACGAGAGCATCCGACTGCAATCCCGGGTGAGATCATATTCAGCCGCGCGTTTGAATACGCTTTCATCGCGGTTAGCCGATCCGACTAGCAGGAGGATCTTGGCCCCCTTCGGTAGATTCTGCCCTCTAATGACAGCATCCTCTTCGAGCGTCCGCGCCAGCATCTGGGTCGAATTGTCATAGCGCAGGGTTTCCTCGACCCAGCTCGACCAGCCGACCTGACCGGTCGCCACCCTCGACCGTTGGTCCGGATTCCGATCGAGCCAATAGAGTGCACTGGCGATCAACTTCGTGGTTGTCTCGTTGCCAGCGACGATCATCAGGATGCAGAATGCCAGAAGTTCGGAATCGGAGAGATGGTCCTGATTGCCTTCGAATTCCAGCAAGGAGCTCAGCAGGTCGTCTCCCAGCTTCTTGCGACGATCCATGACCAGATCACGAAAATACCCGCGAAGATTCGCGAAGGCCTCGGCACCTTCTGGAGGTACATCCATCACGCCCTCCTCTCGATGCACCAGGAGGTCGGCCCAGGTTCGCAGCTCTGTTCGATCGGCCTCGGGAACACCTAACATCTCGCTGATCACGTCCATTGGGAATTTTCCGGCGAATTCGGTCACGACGTCGAAGGAGCTCGCCCCAACGAGTTGGTCAAGACGTCGGATGGCGATCTCGCGAATTCGGGGTTCCATCTCTTTGACGCGTCTCGGCGTGAAGCCTCGGGAGACGAGTGCGCGAATCCGCGTATGCTCGGGTGGATCCATCGCGAGAAAAGACGTCCCGACCCGGGCATGGGGTCCGTAGCCCGCCGGATCGATCGATACGCCAAAGCGATTCGAGAAGCGTTTCGCGTCTTTGAATGCAGCCAGCACGTCTGCATGTCGGGAGAGCGCCCAAAAGTCCAGATCCTCGTTTCGGTACACCGGCGCTTCTGCCCGAAGCCGCGTGTAAAGCGGATATGGATCCTCGTGAACGTCGTAGGCGTAGGGGCTGAAATCGATCATCCATGCTCCTTGGTCAGCGCTAGGAGACTAAACCTTTTGTGACAGAGCCGCCCCCGACGAGTTTCTCAATCCAGGCCGATCGTCCTCAGCGCGTGCGGTGGAACCGAGAAACAGAGCGTCTGTCCTTCGCGGCTGATCGGAAAAGTCTCGGGCATCTCATCGAGACGCAGGGCTTGCGATCGATCGAACGGTACATGAAACGTGATGCGGGCTTGCTGCGTCATCGCGGTCGGATTCGAGATACGAAGGACGACGCCCTCTCCGTGTTCGGCGGGCTTCAATGCAGAGAGGATCAGCGTATGTGGCTCGACGCTCAGAATCGGCTCCCGCTCGGCGACGAGCGGCACTTCTCCACACACCACCGCCCGCAGGCCAAGCTCTGCCTCCCGTGCGCGGGCCGGATCGATGCCCGCAAACAAGAACAGCCGAGCCGTCAGAGGCCCCATGCATTGCGCGCCGGGTGTATCGGTTCCGGGCCCAGCCGGTCCCGGCCGGCTGCGCAAATCCAGACGCGAAAGAGAGCCGACACATCGCAGCAACGTGATCGCGATCTTGCGCGGATCGCCCGCTATGACCTCCGCCTCCGGCAGTCCCGGCGCGATGACGCTGAGACCATTCGCATGGACGAAACCCTGATGAGGAAACGTTGCCGGCGGCATTTGCATCCAGCCCTCGTCAGCGCTCGGGCCCGGAGTTCGCTGGACGACATCGAACGTCGTCGCGGCCTCGAAGTGATCGACGCGTCCGCCCACTGGAAAGAGTATGCGCAGACGATGGTCCTCTGCCGTATTGTCGACCCGCAGCTCTAGATCGACTCGCGGGATGCCGGGAGCGATTCTCAAGATCATTTCAACTTCCAATGAAACTTGCTCCGCGGAGCGTTCCTCGCGCGAAGTCTCTAGCCGTGCCGATATGCGCAGCTTCCTGACGATGCGCAATTCCTGGACACCGCCCGGATGGCAACGGCGCACAGCCGATACGGATTCGAGGCAAAGACCAGGCCCTTCGCCTACCTCGTCATAATCATACGTGTCCCCTCGATCACCTCGACTCTCGAGTTCGCCTAGACCCGTGAAGGCCTTGTCTCCGAGCGTCACGTCGAATCGGCCATCCAATCGAACGCTCACGCGAATGTCGTCCGCCTCGATCGCAGCGTTCGCGTCGCCCGGCCTCACATCCTCGATGACATCGGAGGTATCGAGATCGTCCGGCGCTCGACGGATTTGAACGCGCCGAAAGCCCATCGCCGGAACATCCCGTGCCAGAAATTCGAGGTCGAAGCCACGTCGCTCCGGGAAGAACTTCATTCGTCCCGTCTCCGCGGGCACCAATCGCCCGGGCACTCCGTCGACCGTGAATCGCATCGCCGCCAGGTCTTGAAGAACGGTCGGATGAATCGACTCGACCGGATTGATCGCGGGGACGATATAGGGGTGGAAGTCGAGCGGGAAGCGGACGACGTCCGTCCGAAGGCGAGGAGACGGGTTGGCGACGAAAAGATCGAACTCGTCCTTCCGCTTCGTGAAACGGTCGACACCCAGCCCTGCGATTCGTTCGAGACAGCGCGTCGTCGTCTGGTCCGCCAACTCGCGCGCCGTATCGAAGCGAGCACGCATCTGGTCGTGAACCTCGTCCCGCGAGCATCCACAGATCGAATCGTGCGCTTGATTCTTCAGCAGCTCTTTCCACGCGAGATGAAGTGCCGGCATCTCATCGGCCAGGCCGAGGCGCCTACCGATCGCCGCAAAGGGCTCCGCCCAACCTTCCAACGCCGCCTCCGTCCGACGGTTCTCGAGCTTGATCCACGTCCTTGTAGACCAGACGCCCGGCAATAACGGCGCGACCCGAGCGCCGACCAGTTCGCCGGAATGGCAGGGTCGCTCTGCCTTCCGGGCCAGAATGATCGAAACGAATTTTTCGAGCAATCCACGCTCGACGTCGAATCCGCTCGCCCGCGCGATCTCCTTCGCGAGCGTCTCGGTCCGGCTTTCGGGCGGCGCGTGGTCGAGCCCATTGAGCAGCAAGACGACGTCCGAGCGAGTTTGTTCGGCAAGCTCTCGGGCTCGAGCCGCAATCAGCTCAGCGATCTGTCGCAAGTCGATGTCGGGAGCCGTCGCTGCCGAGAAATAGCCTTTGCCCAGATGACACGCGACAACGCGACTGCCGTCCGGCGACTGCCAATCGTATTCCGAAGGCAATTCGTCGATCTCGCTTCCATTGCCCCGCCAATAGACGAAGCTGTCGATCCCGAAACCCGCGAAGAGCTGCGGGAACTGAGCGGGATGGCCGAAAGAATCGGGCGTGTAGCCGACACGAGATACCGGCCCCATGGCCTCGCCGACGCTACGCCCGAGGATCAGATTGCGGACGTGCGCTTCACCCGAAGGCAGGAGCGAATCCGGTTGTACATACCAGGGGCCGATCGCCACCCGCCCCTCGCGAACCAGAGCGCCCAATTCTTCAGCGCGGGTCGGTCGGATCTCCAAATAGTCCTCGAGGACGACAGTCTGGCCATCGAGCAGAAAGCAATAACCTGGATCCGAAGCGCAAAGCTCCAGCACATGATCGACGAGGTCGATTAGACGTGCGCGGAAATCTTGAAAGGTCCGGTACCACTCTCGATCCCAGTGACTATGCGAGACGAGAATGGCCTTCATGATCGTGTCGATCTCCTTGCATTAGTCGACGGTTGCTGACAGTAGCCCGTCGGCGATCCACTGCTCCAACCATCCAGCCGCCTGTGCGGGGGCTTCGGATTCTCCGGTCTCTGTCGCGGCCCACTCGCACAAACTGTCAAAGCGAGTCCCAACACCCAACAGGGTAAGCGCAGCCTCTTCGAGTGGCTCGACACGACGATGCACGACCGCCTCTTTTTTTCTCCAGACGAGAAGACTCGTCGAACGAGTCGGGGCTTCGGCGATGACCTTCTCTCCACGGGTCGCGAGGGCCCAGATGCGATCCACGGGATGTTCGAAGGCGCAAATCTGTGCCCAGGGACCCAGGCATAGGACGAGCGATCCAAATTTCTCCGGCGCGAGCAGAGCCAGAGCCTCCCGCGCCAACACCGGCCGGTCTGCGGCATCGAATGCATCCACGCGCGCCCACTCGAAGCGGGCGAGCTCGGCCGCCCAAGGCGACCGCGCGCGAATCCCAGACGCCGCGTCATGCGAGATCATGAAGTTCGGCAGCCGATGGCCCGCATAGCGCAATGATGGATGACGCGATGGCGTGACCAAAATGTAGGAGGTGACCAGGTCGTGGAACGCCGCGGGCCCCAGGGCGTCTCGAAGGGCGGGAAAATCCGCAGCCAGAACGCCGAGAATTCGATGGAAATAGGCGTTCGCGTAGATCTCGAGACGCCCGGTCGCGTCGAGTGTGCCATCGGCCCGGATCAGCGCCTCGAGACGCGAGAGCGCAGTCTCTCGCTCTCCGCTTCTGGCAACCGCGTCCTCCTCGGCCAGCGCCGCGGCTACACCTTCAGGCGCGCGGATCCAATCGGCAAGGGTCTCCTGCGTATCACGTAGCGCCATGGATCGTCCCCGCTTTCTTCGCGGCATGCTCGAGTATCCGCCTAGCCTTATCCGCCTCTTCCACCAGGCGATCATAGGAAGGAATCTGATCGTCCCATTCGATCAAAGTCGAAACCGGGCCAAGGTTCGCAATCGCCCGCTCAAAGAGCCTCCAGACCCTGTCCGTCACCGGGTGGTCATGCGTGTCGATCAGCATCTCGCCCGACGTGCTGTGGCCGGCGAGATGAATTTGAAAGACGCGTTCGGCCGGAATCGAATCGATGTATTTGACGGCGTCGAAGCCATGATTGTGGGCACTGACGTAGACATTGTTGATGTCGAGCAGAATCCCGCAGTCGGCTTCTTCTGCGACGGCGATCAAGAAATCCCACTCGCTCATCGTGTCCTGGGCAAAGCTCAGGTAGGAGGAGACATTCTCGAGCGCAATGCGACGCCCGAGGCGATCCTGGACTCGTCGTACGCGTTGCGCAACGTGCGCGATGACGTCGTCCACATACGGCAGTGGAAGCAGATCATGGAGATTCGTGCCCGAGACGCCCGTCCAACATAGGTGATCTGAGATCCAGCTCGGACGTGCCAGGCCGACCAGTCGATCCAGGTCGTCGAGGTAATCGGCATCCAATGAATCGGTCGAACCGATATTGAGCGAGACACCGTGGAGCGCGACGGGCGCGAGATCGCTCACCTCGCCGAGGATTCGAAGCGGACGCCCACCTGGAGCCATGTAATTTTCCGAGAGCAACTCGAACCAGTCCACACCGAGGTCATCTCGCCGCCCGCGCTCGAGAACGTCCGAGTAGTGCACGGTTCGCAGCCCCACCCCGATGCCGAGATAAGGTGCGTCGACGGGTCGAGCGAGATTGCAGGATGACAATTCTTCGGTGCGCATGACTATGCCGCCAACACTACAGCGACTCTCCACCGTCCCTCCAGCGTCCCTCCAGCGAGAGCAGGCGAGCCAGCCGATTCGAAAGAATCGAAACGGCTGGCTCGCCCAGAGCGGAAGATCAGGTGGCTACTTCGCCGCCTTGGCCGCTTTGGCTTCGTCACATTCTTCAGCACTCATCTCGACCCAACCCTTGCCGGCACATTCGTTCTTGCCATTGCAGGCGCTGTGAGCGGTCTTGCATCCGGACTCACCCTTGCAACTGTTTACGCCCTCGCACTTGACCTTATCGGCCCCTTCATGACTATCGGCCACGGCCGGCGTGGCGGCGCCACTGACAAAAATCGCTGCGGCCGCCGCCGCGAGCACTGCACTTCGCTTGGTCATCGAATTCGTTCTCCATCGATCCCGAAGGTCGTACCGAACCGCGGCGTGCCCGCGCGGTCGCTCCCCGAGTTCATTTATTGATTTCGTACGGGAAGAGTACGCTCTCCGCCTCGTAACAGTTACGGCGACTGCATTATTGCAGTCGTCAGAACGGTCGTCGGACGCGATGAAGCTCGCAGTGAGGTGCATCACACCCGCACCGTCCCATCGAGATCGATGGAGAGGTCGAAACTCGAATCGTTGGGGATCCGCTAGTGCAGAATTTCGCGCGATCCAAAGACCGACGTCAGCACTTCCTTCACGGACAGCTTCCCGAGACCAGGCTTGATTTCGAGCATGCGCTGCGCGAACTCCGGAGCCTCGGAAGTCGGAAACTCTTCACAGAATTCGGCGAAGATCCGCACGAGCACCTCTGCAGCACCCGACGCGTCGACATCGGACAAATAGAGCACCGTGCGCTCGCGTGTCATGCGAAAGATTTGATCCTCGACGCGCAGCGCGCTTTCGAGATACGCCAGGTAATCGGGGAAGAGAAGGTCTCCCTCATCCGCCGCAACGCCGACGATCACCGAGCAGACGCTGTGCGTCTCGGCTAGATCAGAAATCCGCGCGAGCATCGTAGAGAGCTTGCGCGGGTCATCATTCTTATCTCTTGTCATTTGTGCTTGGACCATAACAATCTCCCTATCGACGGCTTCGATCGAGTTCTGAAGACTGGATCCTGCATCATCCGATTCGCCTTCTTCCCCATGGGGATAGAGATCTCGAGGGCTATCGAGGCGACGCTCTCAGCCATCCTCTAGAGTC
>JAQBEG010000590.1:0-8613 GCA_032123985.1 Deltaproteobacteria bacterium | reverse complement strand
GAATCGACTGATGGCGAGCGCTGTCGGATTCTATCCGCGCTGGCTCGTCCGTGGCATAGGTGGGTTGGTCGGCCGCAGATCTACGCGCTGATCGCGGTCCTCATCTGGGTTACCACTTTTGCGTTGCCTGATTAAAATCTCTTCGGATGAGCGATCTCATCGGTCGTTGATCGAAGCGCCCGTAATGACCCCCTGTAATGCGTCGAGGCGCCACCAGAATAGCGTCCAGTCCCGTGGCCGTCCGTCCGATCGGCGGCTTGTCCGCTGGTTCGGGGGCCTTGCTGGACCGCGGTTTTCGACCCGAAATCGGGGGAAGCGCTTTGCGCGCGGATCTCGGCTAGGGTGTGCGCCCCTCAGACCCGGAGCCCGGAGCCCGATAGCATGATTTCTCTCTCGAATCTCTCCAAATATTATGGTGATCAGGTCCTTTTCGAAGGCGTCTCGCTGCAATTCAATCGCGGTGAGCGGTACGGCATCGTCGGAGCCAACGGCTGTGGAAAATCGACGCTGCTGAAGATTCTCTCTGGAGACGAGAGCGCCAGCGACGGCGATCTTTCGATCCCGAAGCGGGCTGTTCTCGGCGTACTCAAACAGGACCATTTCCAGTACGAGGAAGATCGAATTCTCGACGTCGTGATGATGGGGAACAAGGCGCTCTGGAGCGCAATGGCTGAGAAGGAGAAAATCCTCGCCAAGGCCGAGGATTATTTTGACGGGGATCGCTATGCCGAGCTCGAAGAGATCATCGTACAAGGCGATGGCTACGGCCTCGAAGCCCGTGCTGGCGAGATCCTCGAAGGGCTCGGGATCGCGACCGCCGTACACGGCCAACCTCTCTCGACACTCTCGGGCGGGTTCAAGCTGCGCGTTTTGCTGGCGCAGGTGCTTGCGTCCGAACCCGACGCGCTGCTGCTCGACGAGCCGACGAACCACCTCGATATTCTGTCTATTCGCTGGCTCGAGCAGTTTTTGGAGAGTTTTCGCGGAGCAGCGCTGCTGATCTCGCATGATCATCGCTTTCTCGACACGGTGGCGACGAGCATCGTCGACGTCGATTACGACACGATCAAGGCCTACCCAGGGAATTACGCACATTTCGTACGGGCCAAGCGCGAAGAGCGAGAGCGTCGCGAGGCCGAGATCGAGAAGCGCGAAGCCGAGATCGCGGGACACAAGGCCTTCGTGGAGCGTTTTCGCGCGAAGGCGTCGAAGGCGAGACAGGCGCAGAGCAAGCTCAAGGCGATCGACCGCATCGAGATCGAGACGCTGCCGGAAAGCTCGCGCCGCTACCCTCGCTTCCGTTTCGAACAGAGACGCCCGAGCGGCCGACAGGTCGTTGAGCTGAAGAACATCACGAAGCGCTACGACGACCTCACTGTGCTCGATGGCATCGATCTGACGATTCAGCGCGGTGATCGAATCGCGATCATCGGTCCGAATGGCATCGGGAAGTCGACGCTGTTGAAGGTGATGGTTGGCGACACGAAGGCAGACGAGGGCAGCGTAGAATGGGGCTACGAAACGCACCCGGGATATGTCGCCCAGGACCATAAAGAGCAGCTCGGCGGGCGTCGGCAAAGCCTCGATCAATGGCTGGCGCAGTTCTGTCCCGCGCACGGTATTGGCTTCGTGAAGGGCCATCTGGCGGCGGTACTTTTTTCGGGCGATGAGAGCAAGAAGAAGCTCGAAGCCCTCTCGGGAGGGGAGGCGGCGCGCTTGATGTTCGCGCGGCAATCCGTCGAGAAGCCGAATGTGCTGATCCTCGACGAACCGACGAATCATCTCGACCTAGAGGCGATCGAAGCGCTGGTGGCTGCGGTCAAGGACTACGACGGAACATTGATCTTCGTCTCGCATGACCGCTGGTTCGTCAATGAACTTGCCACCCGAATCGTTGAGATTACTCCAGACGGTGTCCACGATTTCAGTGGATCGTACGACGAGTATCTCGCCCGAGCCGGAGAGGATCATCTCGACGCCCAGGAAGTCCTCCGCCGCGCCCGCGACTCGAAGCGCGCGGCCCGCGGAGAGACGACGGGCGGCAAGGTCGAAAAGAATGCCAAGGCTGCCAAGGCTGGGAAGCGTTAGTCACACTGAGCAGACCGGTCGCTTCGGCGATCTCGGTTCGCCGGCTCGAACAGAAATCGCCCGGCTCCGGAATTCCGGACCGGGCGGCCTCGAATCGACGTTTCGCCTTTGAGGCTTAGGGGATCTAGAAGATCTCGAATAGGCCCGCGGCGCCCTGGCCACCGCCGATGCACATCGTCACGACGCCCCATTTCGCCTTTCGGCGTTGACCCTCGAGTAGGATATGGCCGACGCAGCGTGCGCCGGTCATGCCGAAGGGGTGGCCGATCGAGATCGATCCGCCGTTGACGTTGTACTTCTCGGGGTCGATGCCGAGGGTGTCGCGCGAGTAGAGGCATTGGCTTGCGAATGCTTCGTTGAGCTCCCACAGGTCGATGTCCTCGACCTTGAGTCCTGCACGTTCGAGCAGGCGGGGCACCGCGTAGATCGGGCCGATCCCCATCTCGTCGGGCTGGCAACCCGCGACGGCGAATCCGCGAAACGCGCCGAGCGGTTCGATGCCGCGGCGTTTGGCTTCGCCGGCTTCCATCATCACGACCGAGGCGGCGCCATCCGAGAGCTGCGAAGCGTTTCCGGCCGTTATGTACTGCTTCTCGCCGCGGATCGGTTTCAAGCTCGATAGACCTTCGAGGGTCGTGGTCGGACGATTGCATTCATCCTTTGTGACCGTGTAATCGACTTCGGAAGTTTCGCCGGTCTCTTTGTTCTTGACGAGCATTCGTGTGTCCATCGGAACGATTTCGTTGTCGAAGAGTCCGGCGTCCTGCGCGGCGGCCGTGCGTCGCTGACTCTCGAGTGAGTATTCGTCCTGGTAATCTCGGCTGACCTTGTAGCGATCGGCCACGATGTCGGCGGTTTCGATCATGGGCATCCAGAGCCCCGGGTACTGCTCTGCCAAAGGCTTGTCGACCTGGAGAGTGAAGCCCGAACCGGTCATGCTATGCGTGATCGATTCGACGCCGGCGCCGACCACGATCGGGCAGCCATCGACGATGATACGGCCGGCCGCGGTCGCGATTGCATTCAGTCCCGAAGAGCAGTGCCGACTCACCGTCACGCCGGTGGTTTCGACCGGACAGCCGGCCTTCATCGCGGCGAGGCGCCCGACGTTGTTGCCTGTCGTGCCCTGAGGCGTGCCGCAACCAAGGACGACTTCTTCTACTTCGGCCGGGTCGATGCCGGCGCGCTCGATCGAGTGCTTGATCGCATGACCAGCCATGGCGACTCCGCCCGTATTGTTGAATCCGCCACGGTGACTCTTGGCCAGTCCAGTCCGTGCGGTGGAAACGATGACTGCTTCACGCATCTGCGTATTCTCCTGATTCATTGCGGACGGATCGTCCGCAGAAATGGGTGTCCGAATTGGTCGGGTCGCCGTCACATGGACAGAGAGCGAAGATCTTAGCGCTTCGTTCGAGGTCGGTTCAGAGCTTTTCGGGCCGTCCGAAACGGGCCTCCATGTGCTCCATCCAGATGCACATCAGTGCAGATTTCGGAAAACCAAGGCTTCGCAGCTCGTCTGCGATGCGGCCGGTGCCGAGCTCGACTTCGGCGCCGCCAAGGCGAAATCCCATCCCGTCGATTCGCTGACTGGCGGTGGTTCGATGGGGTATGCCTTCGATCAGGGAAAGCGTCTCGATGCTGCTGTCGGCGACCGTTCGTGTACCGCCCCGAGGCAGAGTGAGCGTAAGCGCGTGCTCACCGTCGTAAACGAGCCGGGCGCGCGCGCGGGAACCGAGATCCTCTATGTCGATCTCCTGAACGGTCTTGGGGTAGCCCCAGATCGTCGCGCCCGCGTCTCGGGTGAACGATTGATCGACCGGCATGTGGATGATGTGGCTCGCAAGGCGTCCCTTCATCAGGTCGATGATCGTTCCCAGGTAGGGGATTCTGGGTCGCGACCCTTTTGGAACCACCATGAATCCCACTGCGATCTCGTTGTAGTCGCCAAGATCATTGTCCTTGTAATCAATCATCGCGAGGGTGCAGATTCCACGCCCCGGTAGGATCTCCGCGATCTCGAATTCGGCGGGAATCAGGCGGGCTGCCGCAGACGACGGGACGAGAAAGGTCGCTGCACCGGAGGTCGCGTCTCGGACCTCGACTGGGAAGCGGATGACCTTTCCTTGAATCTCGTATTCCAGAGTCGTCGGGGGCACGTGTTCTTCCTTCTTGCTCGATGATGCTGCGAAGAAGACTAGCAGCCGTCTCAGACGATACCCGAACGGGTCGGGATCAACCCTGGATCTTCCGTTCCTGTCCGCGATCGAAGAGCCAGACGTCGCCGTGCGCAGTGAATCGATCGCCTTCGACGACGATGCCGCTGCCGTCACTGCACGCGTAGAGGGGAAACTGGGAGCGCCTGGAATAGAGCAGCAACGCCTCCCTGTATCTGCGCGATTTCCGGTAGTGCGGAAAGAATTCGAAGTCGACGAGATCGAGCCCACCCCAACGCGACTCGGGCAGGCCGACTTCGTTCTCGTCTCGGTCGAAGGCCGGGTAGGCGGCCAGACCGATATTGGGCGTAGCGAGCAATGCGCCCGCAGAGAGGCCGGCCAATACACCGCCCCGATCGGCAAAGCGACGAAGAATGGCGAAGAGGCCCGAGCGTCGTAGATGCATCAAATAGTGAAACGTGTTCCCGCCGGATAGGTAGACGACGTCACTCGATAGAAGAATCTTGGCTGCCCGATCTCTCGCTCTGCCCGGACGAGCAAGCTCAGCATCGTCGGCGGAAACGCTGTGAAAATGCGTCCCCCCGAAGGCCTGGTAGCGGCGTTCGAAGCGGCGAAAGAATCCGACGGCGCCCTCGGCGGTGAAAGCCACGTAGGTCATGCGGATCTGCTTCTTGACTCGCTTGCCGGGACGGCGCAGGGCAAGGGCGAGCAGGCTCTCGTGGATCAGCGCATTACGGCGTTCCTGTCCTCCGGAGTAGAGGACGATGTGACGACGGGGGCTTCGGGCTCGAGACACGCGGGCCTCCTCGGGTTTCAACTCGATGACGGGAGCCGGAATCGATTCGCGTTCGCCGAGCGACTCCGCGATCGTTCCCTACGCGCCGCACGTCTGCCGAGCTCGAGTCGTAAACGGAGACAGATGGGTCTGGTAGAGTTTCGTTCCACGCGAGACTACTCGAAAAACGCAGAAGCGACAGCAGGGCAGGCAAGGAGGGTTCAATGAGTTCCAGTGACCGCGCTACGACCAAGGCGTTTGACTTGGACGCTATTCGAGCTGGCAATTTTGCTCTCGGTATCGATCACGAAAAAGTCGAGAGCGAAACGGACGCGTTACTCGCGCGGATGTCGCTTGCGCAGAAGATCAATGAAATCCGTGGCCTCCAGCCGCACCCGATCGACGGTCTCTTCTACGCCGGGGGTGATAAGGCTCTCGGCCTTGCCCCGTGGAAGATGGTCGATGGCCCTCGCGGTGCCCGCAGCGGAACCGCGACGGCTTTTCCCGTTGCGATCGCGCGTGCGGCCAGCTTTGATTCGGACCTCGAACGCCGTGTCGGTCAGGCGATCGGCCTCGAGGTCGCGGCCCGAGGTGGCAACGTGCTGCTGGCACCGACGATCAACCTCTTGAGACACCCGGGCTGGGGACGCGCGCAGGAGACCTACTCAGAAGATCCGTATCACACCGGCGTAATGGGCCTCGCCTTTGTCTGTGGCGCACAGAATCATGTGCTGACGAGTCCGAAACATTTCGCCCTCAACAACCTCGAGAACACGCGCTTTGATCTCAGCTCCGAAATCGACGTCCGTTCCCTTCACGAGGTCTACCTACCGCACTTCAAGCGCTGCGTCGTAGAAGGTGGGGCGGCCTCGGTCATGAGCGCCTACAACAAAATGAACGGCGTCTATTGTGGAGAGAACGTTGAATTACTAGACGAGATCCTGCGACAGGACTGGGGTTTTCGCGGTTTCGTCGAGTCGGACTGGTTCCTCGGGGCGCGATCGACCGCCGCGTCATTGAAGGCTGGCATGGACATCGAAATGCCGGCTGGATTTCGTTTCGCGGACGACAAGCTCGAGGAAGCGTTGGCCTCTGGCGAGCTGTCAGAAGAGGTGATCCATCGAAACGCCCGTCGTTCGGTCTATCAGAAGATTGCGTGGCAGCTGACAGAGGACTGTGTGGCCGGTCAGGAGCGGCCTGATGTCGCGGTCGTGGAGTGTGAAGAGCACGTGGCCCTGGCCCGCGAAGCGGCGGAGAAATCGATCGTCCTGCTCAAGAACGAAGGTGATGTCCTGCCTCTCACGACGGGTCCGGGCGTTTCGATCGCGGTGGTCGGCGACCTGGCCGACAGCGCCAATCTGGGCGATCGGGGCAGCAGTATGGTGACTCCTTCATCCATCAGTCTGCCTCTGCAGGCGATCGAAGCCGCCGCGGGTGCTGCGACAATCGAGTACTTCGCGAGCCACGTCGACCTTTCTCGACTCGCGGATTTCGACGTCGCGATCGTCGTTGCGGGTCTCACCTATCGCGATGAGGGCGAGTTCATTCCGACCGCCCAGAAAGAAGCCGAGGACACCGAGTTCGCGCCGGGAGGGGACCGAGCCTTTCTCGAGTTGCCGCGTGCTCAGCGCGATCTCATCGAGCGAGCGGTGGCAGCAGCGAAGCGGGTTGTCGTGGTTCTGCAGGGCGGGTCTGCGATCGTCGTACGTGATTGGGTCGATCGGGTCGATGCGCTGATGATGGCATGGTACGGCGGGCAGGACGGCGGACATGCGCTCGCACGCGTTTTGTTCGGAGAGGTGTCGCCGAGCGGCCGGCTGCCGGTATCGATTCCGCGTGATATGGGTCAACTGATGCCCTGGGATGTCACGGCGCTGGTTGTTGACCACGACATGCTGCCCGGCTATCGCTGGCTGGATCACCATGGTCAAGTGGCCGAATTTCCTTTCGGATTCGGTCTGGGCTACACGACTTTCGAACTCGAGAATCTGCGAATGGAGCGTGGGCAGAATTCTTTTCTGTGTCGTATGGACGTGCGCAACATAGGTGCGCGAAGTGGAGCGACTGTGGTGCAGCTCTATGTCCGCTGCAGCGGGTCTCGCGTTTTTCGCGCAGAAAAGGAGCTGAAGGGATTCGGGCGTGTGGAGCTCGAAGCGGGCGCAGCTGCGGAGCTGGAGATCGAGATTGCGGACGAACAACTCCGCTTCTACGACGCGAAGGCAAGCGGCTGGCAGCTCGAGGAATGTGACTACGCGTTTTGCGTGGGTCAGTCCTCGGCGGACCTGCCACTGCGGGAGGAGTGGCGACATGCAGAAGGCGATTGGCGAAGGTCCGGGACGTGATGATGATGCGTCATGACCGTGCGCCCCAGTTTTTCGCCTGCTCGCGGCGGCCTTTGACAGATTGACAAGGATGAACTCATAGGAGAAGTCTCATGAGAACGTGGATCAGGATTTCAGTGGTGACTCTGGCGATGGTGGTGTTGGGGGTATTTGCAGCCCAGGCTCAACTGCCCGACTGGAGCGCCGTAGCGGATACGGAAACCGTCGAGGTGCTGACTGAAGACGAGGATGGATCGCTCCGTGTGACGACGGTCTGGCTGCTCGTTTTGGATGGCGAAGGTTATGTGCGCACCGGCGGAACGAGCTGGGGAGCGAATGTCGTGCGAAGCGGAAACCTGACGCTGCGCATCGATGAAAACGAGTATCCGCTTGGCGTGGAGTTCGAAGAAGACGAGGATCTGCGCGCGCAGATCGAGCAGGGCTTTCGCGACAAATATGGCTGGTCGGACGGTCTCATCGGCTGGATCCGAGGCAATCATCCTTTGCACATGCACCTCGTGTCGCAATAATGGCGTCGTTCGACAGATCGAATCCAGGGAAGGGGCGAAGCCCGACTACGCCCTCGGCCGCGCCTCTCGATTGGGGTCGATCGCGAGAGATGAATGGCATCGAGGCGCTGATGTGGCGCGCGGAATCCGATCCGCGGATGCGATCGACGATCTGCTCGTTGGCACTTCTCGATCGGATGCCCGACTGGGATCGCTTCGTTGCGGCGTGTGATTGGGGGTCGCGGATGGCACCCCGATTTAGACAGAAAGTCGTCGAGCCCACGTTCGGAATTGGAACTCCTTGCTGGGTGAACGATCCCGACTTTGATCTGCACTACCACGTACGACGCATCCGGATCACGCGGGGTGGAGGATGGTTGGAAGTTTTCGAAGCGGCTGAGCAGATCGCGATGACGCCCTTCGATAGGGCGCGCTCTCCCTGGGAGGCCGTGCTGATGGAGGGGCTGCCCGACGACGGCGCGGCGCTGCTCCTCAAGTTGCATCACTCGACGACGGATGGGATGGGCGGTTTTCAGCTCTTTTCGAAGCTTCATTCGCGATCGCGCGAACACGATCCGAATAAACCGCAGCCCGATGCACCTGCGCCGGAATGGGTGACACCGACGGACCTTCTGATCGAACAGTTGACCCGCGACGCCCGGTCCATCGCTGGCGATGCACGCAAGACGGCGGGAGCGCTGTTCCAGGCCGTGAGCCAGCCTGGCAAGACCATGAGAGATGCG
>JAQBEG010000589.1:0-7574 GCA_032123985.1 Deltaproteobacteria bacterium | reverse complement strand
CCCCGTCAGGCGCGGACCCACCGAAGCCTCGAGCGACTCCTCGACGTCGCAGAGATGTTGCTGCGCGACAAAAACTTCGATGACATCCATGTCCGCGATATCGCTGACCGCGCCGACGCCTCGGTGGCGGCGTTCTATCGTCGCTTCAAGGACAAGGATGCGCTGCTACACGCTCTCCATGAACGACGCTGCGAGGAAGCCTTCGCAACCGCCGACGACGCCTTGTCGCCGGAGCGCTGGCAGACAGCCGACATCGCGGAAATTCTCTTCGCTATTTTTCCCTTTCTGATCGAAGTTCTCCAACCGAACGAGAGCCTCTATCAAGCCATCTACCAGCGCGCCATCACCGACGAGCAGATGCGCGAACGTTCGATGAAGCTGACTCGACATGTCGTATCGCGGCTCTCTGATCTACTCATCGCACGCAGCTACGAAATCCACCACCCTACTCCGGCAACAGCAGTGCCGTTTTCGCTGATCCAGGCCATTGCCCTACTCGTTCAGCATTACACGGTGGGGGTCAAGGATATCGGCACCTCACCGATGAGTGATGAACTGATTGCTCGCGAGCTCACCACTTCCTGCCTGGCTTATCTAGGCGTAGTCAACCCTCACGCCGCTTTCCAAGGAGATCGACCATGAAGAGATTCCTTCATCACGAAGAGCTTGCCCGCGACAGCCGGTTCGTCCGTCAGGACAACGCGCAGTCGACAATATTGGCGACCTTGCCCGACGATGTAGATACCATCGTCAGCGCCTTCGAACAGTTCTCCGACATGATCGAAGAATCTGTCAGGGGCACGGCGGCGGAGCCCCTCTTCGAATCCTACGGACCGGGTTTCGCGCTCACGATCCTGAACGAGCCGATCGATCCCGATGCACCTGCCGGCCTCACACGACTGCTCCTGCGCATGCACGGTATCTTTGTCGGTGAAATTCAGGCACTCGAGGGCGCAGCCCGATCTCTTTGGGACTTTCCCGACGCGCCCTGGGAATTCAAGATGAACATGGCCCGACAAGCCTGGGACGAAGGCCGCCACGTCCAGATCTTCGAGAAGCTCCTCAGCCACCTCGGCGGCAAGGTTGGCATGTTTCCGGAGAGCACCTTTCTCTTCGAGGCAGCTTGTTCAGAGGACCCCGCAATGCGTGTCGCTGGGGTGAATCGTGCTCTCGAGGGACTCGCCTGCGATGTCTTCCGCGACATGATCAAATACGCCGAGAAGACTGGCGATGAAAAAATGCGCCAGGCGGTCGACTATGTCCTGGCCGACGAACTCACGCACGTTCGCTTCGGCAGCGAGTGGGTTCGAGAGTTTACGAAAGACGACCCGGAATACTTGAAACGAACTCAGGAGTACCGCAGAGCGGTCGACAAACAGTTCAGTTTCGGTGGTGCGCGATCGGATCGAGAGGACGCGGCGATTCCGATCGCCTGGGACGATCGTCTCGAAGCCGGATTCACCGAAGCGGAGCTCAAGGACCTGGCCGAGCTTTCAGGTTCGGGACCGCAGAAAAAGACACTGATCAAAGCGGCGGCGATCCTTCGCGAACGCCATTTCGAAAAACGAGCGGCAAAGAAGGCTGCCTCGGCTGGGGAGATGCGATCATGAGCGAACCGCGCATGTACCCGGGTATGTCGCCCGACGAGAAGACGATATTTGCCCCCTATTCAGCATTCGATATTCCGGCCGACCTGCGCGAACTCTCGGGCCGCTACGACGTCGAAGCGATGGCGCGCCGCTGTCGCAATTTCCGCTACGCCGAAGAGTGGCTGATGATGATGCTGGGCGGCTGGGTTGCGACCGTGCCCGAATTGCCGGTGAAGACGGGGCTTGGCAAGGTGATCTGGGAGACCGCCCAGGCCGCGGATGTGCTCGGCAAGCGGCTGCCCGAACTCCGCTGCGGGAAGAAGGCGGTCGATGCCTCCGAATCGGCGAACGAGGGCTTTGCTGCCTTTATTCAGTCTTTATCGGAACCGGAACGTCCAGATCTCACGATCGAGAAGCTCGCGGGCCCGTTTGACGTGCTGATGCCCCATCTTGTCGATGTCTACGAGCGAACCATGCGCGAGACCGACCAGATCTGTGATTCCCCGACCATCGAGCTACTCGACGAAATCGTCCGCAAGCGTCGACGGCACATCGCATGGGGCCAGGAAGTACTCAACCAGCTCTGTGATACCGATGCCTTACGCGAACGCAGACGAGCACGCGTCGAGCAGATCAATGCCGAACTGATCGAATCCGGCGGCGTGACGGGCAACCTCGCAGAGGAACGCGCAGCCCTCAACTAGCAGCCAGGGACCTGCTCCCCGACGTCGAGATGCGCGACTTCGGGGAGCAAAGTTGCTTCGCAAAGTAGGTGTGGCCTGCGCTGGGCTTCCACGTCACCATCCGAGTCATGACTACTCTCCTGATGCCTCTACCCAGTCGTGATTTCGATCCGACCGAGGCCGCCGTCCCCTGGAAGCGACTCCGCGACGCCAACGTGGAGGTCGTCTTTGCGACACCGGATGGTCAGTCTACGAGTTGCGACGCATTGACCCTGCGTGGCGTGTTCTTCGGACAGATCGGCGCCAGATCGCATGATGTAGAGGTCTATCACGAACTCGAACGAGACTCCGCCTTTCGGTCACCGATTCACTACGAGGACATCAAGGCCTCCGAGTTCGACGGCATCCACCTGTCGGGAGGGCACGCCCCGGGAATGAAGCCCTACCTGGAGTCGGAGGTCCTGCAGCAGAAGGTCGTGGACTTTTTTGCGCTGGACCGCATCGTGAGCGCTGTATGCCATGGACCCGTCCTGCTGGCACGCGCCATCGACCCCGCTACCCAGAGATCGGTACTTCACGGTAGGCGCGTCACTGCGCTGACCAAGTTGCTCGAACGAAGCGCCTTCTGGCTGACGGCGTGGACGATCGGGCGCCATTTCCGAACCTATCCCGAGTATGTGCAGGACGAGGTCATTCGAGCGATCGGCGATGCTTCGAAATTCGAGCGAGGCCCGCTCGCCGCATCGTATAGCAAGGGCTTCACCGTCACCGACGACAATCTGATCACGGCGAGATGGCCGGGCGACTCGAACGCATTGGGCCAATGCCTGGTCGGTGCGTTGGATGCCAATCGAGCAACTTAGGAGGAATCGTCGTGTCCAATCTCATTCACCTCCCCAATTCCGCGGAAGCGATTACGCTCGATTGGTTGTCGAATATCGTCTCGACCCGTTTCCCGAATTCCATCGCGGAATCCGTCGAGATCGTCGATGCACATAGTGGAACGACGGGACGCGTCCAGCTCCAAGCGCGCTGGAACGCCGCCAGCGACGCTCCGACAGCCCTCTTCGGAAAGCTCGCCCCGACCGATCCCGTGCAGCGACAGATGGTCGCCTTCACCGACATGGGCCGGCGCGAAGCGCGGTTCTACGCCGAGGTTGCGACGGACGTTCCCGTTCGCGTGCCAAAGCCGATCTGGTCCGGCTGGTCGAGCGAGGATCCGAATGAGTATTTCATGCTGCTCGAGGATCTGTCACAGGCTGGCTGCCGCTTTCCGACCTCAGCGGGTGACGACGCACAACGCTCCGACGAAGGCATGATGGATACGCTCGCGAAGTTGCACGGAAAATTCTGGGAGAGTCCACGATTCTCACGCGACCTGGTTTGGATCGAAAAGCCCATGCGGAGCAGTATCGGTCCTCAACTCGTGGAGCAAGGGGTGAAACAATTCGGCGATCGGATGCCCAAAGCGTTTCACGACCTCGCTAGGCTCTACATTAATCACAATGAAGCGGTGTGCGATCTGCTCGACGTGGGGCCGAAGACCCTGACCCACGGCGACAGTCATCTCGGGAATACGTTCCTGGACGGCAGCGAGGTCGGCCTACTCGACTGGGCCTGTACCTGTCGAGCACCCGGAATCCGGGATGTCAGCTACTACCTCTGCAATTCGGTCCCGACCTCGGTTCGTCAAGAGTGCGAGTCGATGCTGCTGACTCGCTACCTCGAGAAGCTAGACGCCGCAGGCGGAATCGCAGCCTCTATCGACGACGCCTGGCGTCAGTACCGGCGCCTCGCGACCTGCTCCTGGATCGCCGCGACGGCGACCGCCGGCGCGGGCAGTCGCATGCAATCGGTCGAGATCGGACTGCGTGCCATGAAGCGTGCGACCCAGGCCATTGTCGATCTCGATACGGTGGGACTCTTACGAGAAGAACTCTGCTTCTAGATTCGCAACGGCCAGCCCGCGCCGCTCTAATCCTGTGCGCCCGACGTCGCGGAATTCACCGCGGCGAGTAGCACGTCGGATCCCATCATTCCTTTCCACTCAGTCAATCCACGTGCCGCGCGAGGAACTCGTCGACGATACGATTGAAGGTCTCGGGAACTTCGTAATAGGGCGAGTGCCCGGACCCGGGGATCGTCTTCAACTCCGCGCCCGGAATGAGACCCGCCACCTCCCGAATCGCTTCGGTTGGGAAGAGCGCATCTTCTTCACCCGAGATGACCAGGGTCGGTGTCGTGTGGGATTTCAGTTCATGGGGGTCGACGCGGGCATTCGCGAGCTGACCCAACAGGGCCGGTGAAAATCCGGTGTTGTGGCTACCGATCTGGTCGTAGAGAAAGCTAAGGCAGGGCTCATGTTTCTGGAAACCTTCGGACAATGCGGCATTGCCCGAAATTCCACCGGCAGCCGCGCCTTCCGCGATTCGCTGGGCCGCCGCAATGATCTGATCTGTCACGATGCCACCGGGCGTACCGGAGAGCACCAGACAAGACAGTCTTTCTGGATGATCGAGAGCCATGCGAAGCCCCGTCCAGCCGCCCATGGACTGGCAAACAAGTGCAGTGCGATCGATCCCCTCGGCATCGAGAATGGCGATCAGGTCATCGGCAAAAAAATCGGGCTTGAACGAGGCCGGCGCGCAGATCGAGCGACCAAAGCATCGGTGGTCAAAGGTGATCACGCGATACCCAGATGAAAAATGCGGAACTTGCTGCCACCAGATCTGGGTGTTTCCGCCGGCGCCATGCGCAAGGACAAGCGAAGGTCCTTCTCCATGGTCTTCGAAGTAGATCGAGGCATCGCGGCTCTTGACGTGCGGCACCGGGCTCTCCTTGGCAAGGGTATCTTGTGCGGATGCTAACACGGTCGGCGGCTCCGCCGACTCATAACCTCGGCTCGCCACCACCTCGCCGTTTCAGAAGCTGGACGATGGTCACCGGTTATTTTCCGATAGACGGGCCGCCAAAGCTCCCACGAGCGCGGCAACAGCTACATTGAGGTCATGCTTCTGAATCTCTTCGACGGACTCCCCTTCCCTCTCCTCTGGCTCGCGCTCGCAGCAATCGGCATTGGCTGGTATCTGCTGATTTGCGGCGGGCTCTACCTGCTCCTGATCCGTTCGAGGTTTGCAGAGTCCGCGCGCCGCTGGAAGACGCAACTCCAGCCCACTCGCCCCGATCAGGTCCGTGGAGAGGTCATCGACGGCCTTGTGTCCATCAGCATGGTGATGGGATGCATCGCGCTCTCTTTCTGGTGTTCCTACCAGGGATACAACCGCCTATACGCGTCGCCGACCGAGTATCCCCTCTGGTACATTCCGCTAAGCGTGTTCGCCCTGTTCCTCGTGATGGAAGTCTTCGAGTGGACATTCCATTGGGGTTGTCACAAAAGCGCGCTGCTCTGGAAGGTCCACAAGCACCACCATCGATACTCGAATCCAACACCGTTCGGAGTGATGGCCGACAGCCCGATCGATATGTTCATCAAAGCATCCCCGATCCTATGGGTTCCGTTTCTATTTCCGATCTGGGACGTCGCCCTGATCGCCACCTTCGCGACGATGAATTTCGCCTACGGAACCTACCTCCATGCCGGATTCGATCCCCCGTGGATGCCGTCACCCCATAGCCGCTATCTATATTCCGCATGGCATCACAATGAGCACCACGCTGGCAGCCTCGACTACAATTTCGGCTTCTTCACGGGCTTCATGGACATCCTGATGGGGACACGGCTCGCGCCGACCGACAAATCGAAGAAACGACCAAACTATCGCTGTCACGAATGCCGTGAAGAAAATGCCACCGCGGCCGCCTAGACGATACGGGCACGAGGAAATCGAGATCTTTCCGGCTAGCATGCACCCCCAGGAGGAACCGCATGCGACTCGAAAAACCCCGCCTTGATCCCCTCGAACTCGAAGACATGGACAGCGAGATCCGATCTCGATTCGGTGGTGGAAAGATCCTCAATATCTTCCGCACCCTGGCTCATCACCCGAAACTCATGACTCGCTGGCTGGTCTTCGGGAATCATATTCTCGCGAAGAGCACGCTTTCTGCCCGTGACCGCGAACTCGCCATCCTGCGTGTTGGCTGGCTGTGCAAAGCCGAATACGAGTGGGCTCAGCACACCGAGATCGCGTTGAATTCAGATATCAGTCAAGCCGAGATCGAGCGGGTGACGCGAGGCCCGGATGCGGCCGGTTGGAGCGATCGTGAAGTCGCCTTGCTGAAGGCCGCCGATGAACTCGTGGGCGACGCCTTCATCGAAGATGATACGTGGAACGCGCTCAGCGCCTTCTACAACAAAGAGCAGCTGATGGACCTCATCTTCACTGTGGGCCAGTACAACCTCGTCTCGATGGCCCTGAATACGCTCGGCGTTCAGCTCGAAGAAGGCGCCGTGGGATTCCCCAAGTCGTGAGTCTGCGTCTGCAAAACAAAGTGGCCATCGTGATGGGTGCCGGCCAGACGGAGGGCGACACGATCGGCAACGGTCGGGCCACCGCGATCCTCTTCGCGCGTGAAGGTGCGCACGTGCTGGCCGTCGATCGGCGTCTCGACTCGGCCAGGGAAACCGTCGACATGATCGAGGCCGAAGGCGGCTCGGCGATGGCAATCGAGGCGGATGCGACAAGCGAATCGGCCTGTGTCGCCGTGGTCAAAGATTGTCTCGAAAAGCATGGACGCATCGACATCTTGCACAACAATGTCGGCATCGGCGGCGCGGATGCCGGCCCATCGCAAATCGAAGAAGAGGTCTGGGATCACATCCTCTCCGTCAACCTGAAGAGTGTGATTTTTCCCTGCAAAGCCGTCCTGCCCACAATGCGCGAGCAGCAGTCGGGCGCCATCATCAACATCTCGTCGATCGCCGCCGTGTGCTCGACCGGAATCGTCGCGTACAAGACCTCCAAGGCTGGAATCAATGCCTACACACAATCGCTCGCCATCGGGAACGCTAAATACGGCATTCGAGCGAACGTCATCATGCCCGGATTGATGGAGACTCCGATGGCCATCGAGGGGATCTCGAAGGGCCTCGGAATCGACAAAGACGAACTGATTCGCGCACGCAATGCACAGGTCCCCCTGCGCGGAAAGATGGGGACCGCCTGGGATATCGCCCACGCCGCCCTCTTCCTCGCATCCGATGAAGCCGCGTTCATTACCGGTGTCGCGTTGCCCGTCGACGGTGGCCAGACCGCACGCGTCGGCTAACCGCGCTCAGTCGAGCGCCGGTCGTCGATCGAACCAGGGGCGTGCGGTTTCGAGCTGGCCGGCGAGCCGATAG
>JAQBEG010000588.1:0-2766 GCA_032123985.1 Deltaproteobacteria bacterium | reverse complement strand
CAAACATCAATCCGCGGGTCGCCCAGTGGTCGGGGATTCTCATACCACTTGGCTCCAACACTGTCGGTCGAAATGACGTCCAGGTCCCCGTCGCCATCCACGTCACCGGCTTGCAATTCGGTTCGCCACGACCCCGTGGCGCGTATCGGGTGTTTCGTCCAGCCAGGATACTCATACCAGAACATGCCGCCGCCATTGGAGCTGGCGACGAGCGCGTCTATGAAACCATCGCCGTCGACGTCACCCAGCGTCTTGTTCCAAGGATCGGCTGGGTTCGCAGCATCGATTACGACATGGTCGAATGAAAGGCTCTGTGCCGTGCCTGGTCCTACTGCGCCGAAGGTGAGCGCAAATGCCAGGCTACAAGTGACCCACAAACTCTTTCCATGAACAGAACGGACCACGACCCGGGGTTTTATGGTTCTGCGAAACGGCAATGAAAATGCAACGATCTTTATCAAGACGCCGTTCCTCGCCGAACGTGATGCCGGACCATTAGTATTTCCCCGATCATCTCATGTCACTGTGAACGTCGTCAAATGAATTCGGACGACTCTGGCAGCAGAATGACTATTGGACTTGATTCCTAATATCACACTGTGAAATTACAGATCAACGCATCGGGACCGAGTTCAAACCCTCCAAACCTTCGCGGCACGTACGCCTTGAAGACTCCGGTCTCTTCGAGCGCCGCGATCACCGCGTCGACGGGCTTTCGCTCGCGTTCGGCTTGTTCCGCATGCTCGGCGATAAAGGGGGCAAGCGCGCGGACGCGCTCAATCAGATGGTTCGCACTTTCTCGGTCATTCGCGTTGTCCAAGGAACATCTTCTTCTACGTGGATGGCTCGCGGCTAAACATACCAGATGGTATGTTCAGTGCATCAGCCAATCCGAGGAGATCCATCGATGAGCCGAGTCGTTCGCGAGCCTTACATGATCGGCGTTCAGGAGCAGGCGAAATTCAAGGACACCTACGGCGGTGAACCCGGTTGGGTGTTCATCGAGGGCATGCGGATCCGTCCAAAGGATCGCGAGTCGAAGACCGCGATCGTCTTCAGCCATCCGATCGGCGGTGGAGCCTTCCTACCCATGATGACGGGGCTCGCGGAAGCGGGACATCACGTCATCTACATCAACCCGCGCTACCGCGGGAACGACACAGCGTTGATCATGGAAAAATGCGTGGTCGACCTCGGGGCGGGCATCCGCGATCTCAAGAAGCGCTTCGGATACGAACGCGTCGTCCTTGGGGGCTGGAGCGGCGGAGGAAGCCAAGCCCTTTTCTATCAGGAGCAGGCCGAGAATGCGACCGTCAAGCAGACGCCCGCCGGCGAACCTCCGGACCTAACGCTAGAGGACCTCCCGGCCGGGGATGCGATCTTCCTGGTCGCCGCACACGTCAGTCGCTCCGCCACGCTCACAGAATGGATGGATGCGTCGATCCTCGACGAGCGCGAACCCGACCGACGCGATCCCGAACTCGACCTGTACAACCCCGAAAACCCCAACCAACCCCCCTACTCCGAGGCCTTCCTCAAGCGCTATCGCGAAGCGCAAATCGAGCGAAACCGGCGCATCACGCACTGGGTACGACAACAGCTCGAAGCGCTCCGATCGTCGGGCCGCGAGGACGAGGAACTCGGCTTCACCGTCCACGGCACGATGGCCGACCCGCGTTGGCTCGACCCAACGGTCGACCCCAATGGCCGCCCCCCCGGAACCTGCTACCTGGGCGATCCTCGACTCGTGAACAATGGACCCGTGGGTCTTGCTCGTTTCTCGACGCTGCGAAGCTGGCTGTCGCAATGGAGCCTCGACGAGTCGAACGCGCACGGTGAGCGCAATGGCCGCAACACCCACGTGCCCACGCTCGTCGTCGGTAACGGCGCTGATTCAGCATGCACGCCGAGCCACACGAACAGGCTCTACGAAGCGATTCCGCACGCGGACAAGGAGATCTTTGAAATCGAAGGCGCGTCCCACTACTACATGGGACAGCGTGACGAGTTACTTCAGTGCATTGAGATCTACGCACACTGGCTGCGGGCGCATGACCTCGACAACTGACGAACGACAGGGCCGACTTTCCCGAGCCCGTTGGGTTAGCGCTGCACTCGACGCACTCGTGGCAGACGGGATCGAGGGCGTGCGAATCGACCGCCTGTGCAGCGAACTCGGAGTGACAAAGGGGAGCTTCTACCATCATTTCACTCGGCGCGAAGACCTGCTCGACGCAGTCGCCAACTTCTGGGCCGAGACCGAACCGCAGGAAGTCACAGCGCTCGTCGCCAACGTAAACGGCGATCCGATGCAACAATTGCTCGAGATCACGCGTCCCGTCGCGGATCGCGACATCGGTCGTCGCGACCACGCGATGCGTGCATGGGCAGCTGCGGACGCGCGCGCCGCAAAGAGCGTGCAGGCCGCAGACCGGCAGATCCTCGGCCTTCTGGAGAAGATCCTGGCTGACCTCGGCGTACCCAGCGACGAAGTCCATCCGCTCGCGCGCGTTCTGTTCTTCACCGCACTCGGCGCGCACGACGCCCCGATGCTCTTCGACAGCCGCTCCCAGCGGTCGCTTGCGAAATATCTACTACGCCTGGTCCGGGAGCGAGCGACTCAAGTGGATTCAAAAGGGGGTAAGAGATGAAGACCGGAGCGGAGGTCGTCCGCGACGAGCTCGAGCTCTTCCTCGCCCGAGCAAGAACGGCTGACGTGCCCGTCGCCCGCTTCGTCGAGCGCGAGGTCCGCGCGTATCTCGAGTG
>JAQBEG010000587.1:0-3248 GCA_032123985.1 Deltaproteobacteria bacterium | reverse complement strand
GCGTGGCTCGCGCTGTCTCGTCGGTTCGACGACGCGCCTGCCGGTGACCACGAGGGAGCGAGCGGCGCCGATGGTTGAGAGCGGAATGGAAATCGGAAGCCTGCTCGAAGCACTTCTCGAGCTGGCAAGTCGCACGCAACTCGAGGTTCGGGTGCTGTCGGCTGCGGCGGCGGCGGCCGAGTTCTCGCCAACCGGGAGTGCAGCTTGTCGCGTGGGCGAGCGGATCTGGGTCGTTTTGGCGCCGGACGATCCGCCGCAACATCAGGCAAGAATTCTTGCAGAAGCGCTCGGCCGCTATCGGGCCGGTTTTCTCGAGGAAAATTTCATTGCCCCGGGGGTGAGAGATTTTGTCGAGCGAATGAGCCGCTAACGCCCGTTAGCGTTGACCCATCCAATTGTGGAACCTAAAATTGGCGCGCACGAGGGGTACCGCAGGTTGCGGGCTCCATCAGAAACCGCCCGGGCAATCCCAGCTCGGAAACCAGAGTACGTTCCTCGAGTCACCCGAATATCGCTTAGATCCTGGCCCGGCTGGGACTGAGACGGGGGTGTAGGTAGGCGCGACGCATTCGATCCCGCGACGTGAAGAGTTCGAACCCACTCATTCGGTGAGATGGGGGAGGGTGAATCAGGCCAAGGACGATGCGACTGGATCGTGGAATCGGGGTCCGCCCGGTTTCGAGTTCCGGGCCCACCCTCCGCCCTCGGATGATTTCCGAGAGGCGTTTTTTGTTTTCCAGGTTCGTGAGGGCGATCGGCGCAAAGCAGACCAGCGGTCTGACCGAGCGTCGCTTGGGGTTGCAGGAGACATCAGGAGGCATACCCCATGTCAACCGTCACCACGGCTTCGGCCACCCGAGAACATCGAGTCACTGTTCGCTCCCTGGCTTCGCGCAAGCGCAAGGCCGAATGCTTTACGATGCTGACTGCGTACGATTTCACCTTTGCTCGTATCTTTGACGAGGCTGGGGTGGATGTCCTCTTGGTCGGCGATTCACTCGCTAACGTCGTTCAGGGACACGACACGACGCTGCCCGTCACGGTGGATGAGGTCGTCTACCACACTCGGCTCGTAGCCCGCGGTGTTCGCAGAGCCATGGTGGTCGGCGATATGCCCTTTGGCTCCTATCAGGTGTGTCCCGAAGACGCCGTGCGCACGGCGATTCGTCTGGTCAAGGAGGGTGGCGCTCACGCGGTGAAGCTCGAAGGTGGCGTTGACGTTGCCGACGCCGTTCGTCGTATCGTTGCCGCCCAGATTCCCGTCATGGGCCACGTCGGACTAACACCCCAATCTGTCAATCGGATGGGCGGTTATCGCGTCCAGGGTCGGGGCGACGAAGGTCGTGTTCGGGTGATCGAAGACGCGCTGGCGCTCGAAGCGGCGGGTGCATTCGCGGTCGTCCTCGAGGGCATCCCGGAAGATCTGGGCAAAGAGATCACGCAGCGCCTTTCGATACCGACGATCGGTATCGGGGCCGGTGCACATTGCGACGCGCAGGTCCTCGTGATGCACGATCTACTCGGGCTGAACGATTGGAGCCCGAGTTTCGTCAAGCAATACGCCAATCTCGGGGCGCAGGCCTCGAAAGCGGCGCGAAGCTATATCGATGAAGTGATCAACCGGAAATTCCCCGATGAGGACCACGTCTACCGCTAGGCGGTAGCGAAAGTCGTCACGAATTCATCATGCAGATCATCGAACCGAGAGCATCGCTGCAAGCCTGGTCCGACGGCGAACGCGCCGCCGGCCGCCGGATCGCGCTCGTCCCGACGATGGGCGCGCTGCATGCCGGACATCTTTCTCTCGTACGAGAAGCGCGGAAGCATGCCGTCCGCGTGATCGTATCGATCTTCGTGAATCCGACGCAGTTCAATGATCCGAGCGACTTCGAAGGCTATCCGCGAGTCATGGAAGCGGACCTCGCCGCCTGCCGCGAGGCGGGGGTCGACGTCGTCTGGACGCCAACTGCCGCCGAACTCTACCCCGACGGTGCCGCGACCTGGATCGACGTCGAAGGCCTGACGGAGCCGCTGTGTGGATCGAGTCGGCCGGGTCATTTTCGGGGCGTGACGACGATCGTGACGAAGCTCTTCCTCGCGGCTCGACCGCACGTTGCGGTCTTTGGCGAGAAGGATTTTCAGCAGCTTGCCGTGATCCGTCGGATGACCGCCGATCTGGGCTTCGGGATCGAGATCGTGAGCGGGCAAACCGTTCGGGAATCGGATGGCCTGGCTCTTTCGAGTCGCAATATTCGGCTTGGGCCCCAGGCGCGGATGCAGGCGACCAAGATCGTCGCGAGCCTCGAATTGGCCGAGCAGATGGTGGCCAAGGGAGAGCGTGACCACGCAACGCTTCTCGAGGCGGTTCGAAAGGAACTGGGAGAGGCCAGTCAAGCGAGGATCGATTACGCCGATCTGCGCAAGCCACAGAATCTCGAGACCGCGCCTGAAGTCATCGAAGAGCCGACATTGCTTGCCGTTGCGCTGCAATTCGACCCCGACCCCGATGGAACGGGAGCGGAGGTTCGATTGATCGACAACCGACTTTTACATCCAGCACCGCGAAGATCCGCGGTTGCGCAGATCAGCCAGGAGAACCCCCAATGATCCGTACCCTGCTCAAGTCGAAGATCCATCGCGCCACCGTGACGGAGGCCAATATTGAATATGAGGGTTCGGTCACGATCGATCGAAACCTGTTGGAAGCTGCAGATATGCTGCCCTACGAGCGCGTCGATATCTGGAATTGCAGCAACGGCAACCGCCTCTCGACGTACGTGATCGAGGGAGAGCGCGGCGAGGGTCAGATCTGCATCAACGGGGCTGCGGCGCATCTGATGAAGCCGGGTGACCTCGTGATCATTGCGAGTTGGGCGGATGTGCCGGACGCCGAGGCACGTGGTTTCGAGGCGAAACGTGTGTTTGTCGATCACGAGAATTGTATCCGGCCTGACTGATCGCGATTGGCGTTGGATTTTCGGTGATGAAGGCGAGGGCGACACGGCACGCCGTGGTTTTCGCGAATGGCTCGGCCGTCGGAGTGCCGCCCGTGTTGGCTGAGTGGGGGCACGTCTTTCGGACTAAGGGGGTGCGACATCGTCTTCCGGCCTGCGCTTTAGTTCGCGAAAACCACACCGCGCCGCACCGCCCTCTCGCGTTCGAGCAGAACGACGGAGTGCGGGGATGGTGTTGCACACGGCTGGGTTGACCGGGTGGCTGACGGGGTTTGGGCGTGACCTGTTAATCTT
>JAQBEG010000586.1:0-10632 GCA_032123985.1 Deltaproteobacteria bacterium | reverse complement strand
CGTCGACAGTCACGGCCACGCTGGCTCCCACTTCGAGGCCGTTCGTGAAGTTGGCCGCGAATGCATCACGCACAGGGGAAAAGCGACTGTCACAGGATCCTGAAATTTCCATCGGCGGTCTCCTCGGTGGATTCGAAAGGGGTGATCAGCATAGGCCGCCTGCTGCGTCCTATGAATCCCGAAAATTCCGGCCTTGAAATCGCCCCCTCGACGGGTGATCTTGACTCGTGCAGCGCCAAGGTGACTGGATTGCAGGGTTCGGCCGTTCGGCCGTTCGGATCGTACGCAGATCGTATGCCCCGTTCAGCGCCTCGCCTCGGAAGATCTGTCCCGTTCGGGAGGGCTCGTAATTCGTGAGTACCGAGATGGCTGTTGGGCCTTGGCGGGAGAAGGTCTACGAGATCATCTTCGAGGCGGATACGCCGTTTGGCAAGGCCTTCGATGTCGCACTCCTGTCGGCGATCGTCGGCAGTGTCCTGACCGTCTGCCTCGACAGCGTGGCTGCCTTCGAGCAGCACTACCACGAAGTATTTGTCATCGCGGAGTGGACCTTTACGGCGCTCTTCTCGATCGAATACGTGCTTCGGCTCGTCTCGGTTCGTCAGCCGCTTCGCTACGTGTTCAGCTTCTATGGGCTCGTCGACCTGCTCTCGATCCTGCCGAGCTACCTGAGTCTGGTGATTCCCGGGAGCCAGCATCTCGTCGTGATTCGGATCCTGCGGCTGCTGCGTGTGTTCCGAGTGTTGAAGCTCGGGAGATATGTTTCAGAAAGTCAGATCCTGATGACCGCGATCAAGAACTCGCGGGCCAAGATCACCGTCTTCTTGTTCGCTGTATTGACGGTGGTCGTCGTGATCGGCGCCGCCATGTATTTGATCGAGGGGCCCGAGCATGGCTTCACGTCGATTCCACGCGCGATGTATTGGGCGATCGTGACCCTGACGACCGTTGGTTACGGAGATGTCACGCCACAGACCGTGGTTGGACAGATGCTTAGCTCGGTCCTGATGATCCTTGGCTATGGGATCATTGCGATTCCGACCGGCATCGTGACCGCAGAGCTGACGAGTATCGTCCGGCCCAATTTGGTGACGACGCGCACCTGCCCCACTTGTCTTAGTGAGGGACATTCGACGGCTGCACGATTCTGCAGTGATTGCGGAGAAGGATTGCTGAGCCCCCGGATCCCGGATCCGGCAATGACCGATTCTGCTCGAAGCTAGAGAATTCGGACGGTCGCGTGATCGATGTGAGGAGATCAGAATGAGATTCGGCGTTTTCTACGAACTTCAACTTCCGAGACCCTGGAAAGAGGATTCGGAACTTCGCCTTGTCCATGAAGCGATCGAACAGGTTCAGCTCGCCGATCGGATCGGTCTCGACCATGCCTGGGCCGTCGAACATCATTTCCTGGAGGAGTACTCGCATTGTTCGGCGTCCGAAGTATTTCTTTCCGCACTCGCCGCAAAGACCGAGCGAATTCGCATAGGGTTCGGAATTCGTCAGGTCATCCCCAATTACAACCATCCGTCACGCACCGCTGAGGCGGTGAGCATGCTCGACCTGATCTCGAACGGGCGAGTCGACTTCGGGATAGGCGAGGGCGCGACACGGCTAGAGCTTCATGGCTATGGGATCCCTGCAAAGCGCAAGCAAGCCCTCTCGTTCGAAGCAGCAGAACAGATCGCCAACATGATGGTGATGGATCCGTATCCGGGTTTCGAGGGAGAAGGGTTTTCGATGCCCTGCCGCAACGTGATTCCGAAGCCGATCCAGAAGCCGCACCCGCCGATGTGGCTGGCGTGCACCAACCGTAAGACCATCGAAACGGCTGCCCGAAACGGGCTCGGGGCACTGGCGTTCACCTTCGTTGATCCAGAGGAAGCCAAGAGCTGGGCGGACACCTACTACTCGATCATCAAGTCCGAGGAGTGCGTGCCGCTTGGCCATACGGTCAATGCGAACATCGCCGTCGTGGCGGGCTTCTCTTTGCACGACGATCCAGAGGAAGGGCATCGGCGAGGCGCCGACGGATTCGCCTTCTTCCGCTACGCGATCAATGCGCTCGTCGCGAACGATGCGAAACCGGGCCGGAGCACTCTGTGGGAGGAATACGAGGCGTTGCGCGATCGGGACCTGCCGACGATCGGTAGCCCAGGGATCGGAACACCTGCCGATTTCAGTCGATTCATTCGCGAATTCGAAGAAGCCGGCGTCGACCAGATCATCTTCCTTCAGCAAGGCGGTCGGAATCGACACGAACATATCTGCGAGAGTCTCGAACTCTTCGGGTCGGCAGTCTTGCCCGAGTTCATCCCCGGGCGGGCCGAGCGGGAAGCCCGGAAGGCCGAAGATCTGGCTCCCTACATCGAAAAGGCGCTGGCACGAAAAAAATGGCTTCCGGCACTTGCGGATGACGAGATCCCGATCGTCGAGGCATCGCGTGAGCGAGACAAGTTCTACCGCAAGTAGCGTTCGAATAGCGTGAGGCCGGTCATCGGCCCCTGATCAGGCGAGGGCTTCTTCGCTCACGATCGCGCGCAGCACGGTCTGCTGGAACCGTGCGACGGTCTGCGGGTCGACACCGCCGAGCTGCAGTCGTGCGATCGATTGCGACGAGGACGCGAAGAGTCGCGCCAGGCTTTCGGTATCGGCGTTGGATGGAACGCAACCTTCTTGCTGGCAGCGATCGAGCGTCCGTCGAGTGATGGCGACGATGGCCTCGGTGAAGGCGCGATAGCGTGGCCATACGTCCTCGCGGACGGCGGCGCCCCATTCGAGCCAGACGATGGCCTGGCTTCGATGCGTCTGCACGAAGTCGAGGAAGGCTGTCGACACATCGCGCAGAATCTCGACGCAGCCCTTGTCCTGGCCATGAAGACGTTCTGCGGCCTTCAGGAAGAACTCGGAGACTTCGTCGAGGACAGCGTCCACTAATTCTTCGCGGGTCGGGAAATAGACGAAGACGGTGGAAACTGCGACGTCAGCACGCTCGGCAATTTCGGCGTGTCGCGCAGCACCGAGACCGCGATCGGCGAATACATCGATCGCGATCGCGAGCAGCTGTGCGCGCCGCTGCTCGGGCGGAAGGCGACGTCGTTTCTCAATCGCGGCGGGAGAGATCGTGCTCATCCGACGACCGCCAACACCTCTTCGAATCCGCCCTTCATGCACTCGACGAGAAGCTTCGGCTGGGAGACGGCCGCCGGATCCATGTTGATCCCGACGTTCATGACGCCGTCGTAGCTGAAGGCGGTCACATTGATACTGGCGCCGGCGAGCGGTCCGAAGGGCATGAAACCCACGATCTTCGCGCCGCTCATCCAGGTCGTTCGACGAGGCCCGGGGACGTTGCTGGTCGTGAAGTCGGTGGTCTTCTGCATTGCGCCGAAGAGACTATTGGTGAGCGAGGACGGCAGCGCTCCGAGAACGTTGGTGATTTCTTCGATCCAGGGCATCGCCGGTTCGTCGCGCTGCTCTCGGCAGAGTTTGCCAATCGCGCGCATCCGCTCCGCCGGACTCTCGATCGCCACGGGCACCTCGAAGCGAGCCGGCGCGAACTGGTTTCCGACGACGTCCGCCTTCTTGGCGGCTTCGGTACTGAGGTCCCGAGGATTCGCGCCCCCGCGAATGTTGACCGGCATCAACATTCGCAACGACTCCACCGGGGCGTTCATGGCGTTGTGATAGCGGGCTAGGCCACCCGCGACGCTCGCTACGAACGCGTCATTGATCGTTCCGCCGCCGACGTTGCCTGCGCGTTTGAGATCTTCCAGCGGGATCGACAAGTAGTCGAATCGAACCACCGTCGATCGCTCACGCATGATCGGGGAAAGGGGTTCGGAAGCGGGTGCGAGCACGCGTCCCGCCGATGCCAGGGTGTCACGGACCTGGTTGGCGGTATCGATAGGATGGCTCAGCTTGGCTACGGCGTCTCGCGCGACGGCGGCTCCAAAGCGGCGCAAGTTGTCTGCACCGGCACGAATTCGATCCGTAAGGGCGTCCGTCACGCTGTCCCAGGCGCTGGGTTCGGACTTTGGTGCGGCGTTCTTGCTGGCAGGGGCAGGCAGCGGAGCTGCTCCGATTTCGTCGTCCGGTCCGCGCTCGACAAGGCACTCGGTCATCTTTACCAGACCGACGCCATCCGAGATTGCGTGATGAAGCTTCATGATGACGGCGCAGCGACCACCTTCGAGGCCCTCGATCAGATGCAGCTCCCACAGTGGTCGGTCCTTGTCGAAGGCCTGCATGGCAATGGGTTCTGCCAGGTCGAGCAGGTCGCGGATACTTCCCTGACCGGGAAGGGCGGTGCGACGCAGATGGAAGCGTAGGTCGAAGTGCGGATCTTCCTGCCATTTGGGTGGGGCGATGCCGAGCGAGTCCTCGACCACATGCTGGCGCAAGCGGGGAATGATCTGGGTCGCGCGTTCGGCCTTGGCCTTGAAGCGCGCGAGGTCGGGCATGCGATCGAGGATCCAGGTACTGAGAATCGTCGAGCGGAGGACGGGGTCGGACTCGAGGTGCCACATCAGGGCGTCCGCTTGGGTCATTCGATCTTCGAAGCGCATGACGTGGGGAGGCTTCGGGTCAGACATGGATCTACTCCTGGGGGCTGAGGTCTTCAGGGCTTATTGATAATTCGCTCAATAGTGTTTCCCTTAATGATAGATCTGTCAATAGTGGGGGCGTGTCCACCCACGCGATTCGTCGTCCGCCCGCCCCCCAGTCCATCCGCCAGTCAAAGGGAGGGCACCTCACCATTCGGGATCAGCCGCTGCCAGAACTCCCGCGCCCCTTCGTGCGGGTCCTTGAGCACGCCCCGACCCCCGCCGAGGCTCATCGTGTAGTGCCGCTTGCCTTCATAGGCCGGCCATTCCGCGCCGCCGCCCAGATTGGGCTGGCCCGTACGCGCGAAGGAGCTCCAGGCTGCCTGCATCGCATCGCTGAGCGGCCTCGCCACGCGATCGGCGATCAATCCTGCGCGCATCACGCCAGCCCGCATGGCGCCGAAGACGAAGGGGAGTTCCAGCCCATGGCAGGCACCGAGGGCTCCGCCGAGCACGGGCGGTCGCCATTCGAAAAGGTAGGAATAGGTGTCCGGTTGATGAGTCGATTGGGCGTCGGCGAGGCGGGTGGCCGGATAGTGAAAGATCCGGTCGCTCTGGAGGACCACCCAGCGTTGGTTCGCCCCGGGATCTCGTTCACCGATTCTTGGACCGTAGGTGGCCATGAGCCGTTCTATGATGTGATCCTCGCCGGTATCGGCTCGACGTGCGATTCGGCGTACGCGCTTGATGAATTCGTCGTCACTCATCCGATTGCGATCTGCGAACGTGAAGAGTTTGAACTCGTCGCGGTTGGTTCCGATCAAGGTCGGAATATTGGCCGCGTCGCCCCGATCGATGGCGGCAAGTGGCTGCTCTGTCAGGAACTCGCCGTCGATGCACGGCTGCCAGGCCATCATTCCGTCATCGAGCCCCAGGCGCACCGTCGTTCGCGCCTGGGCTTGCATGAGACGGGTCACCGGCAGCTCGCGGAGCGCTTCGGGAGTAGGGCGGTCGATCTCGAGCGCATCGACGAAATACTCCGCGACACGCGCGGCCTTGGACTCCGTCGAAATGTTATGTGCTGCACCACTTTGCAAGATTGCCTTGTGGAAGAGGTCCCGCGCCGACGGCACGCCGAGCAGAGTGCCGATGCTCATCGCGCCGGCGGATTCACCGAAAACCGTCACGTTTTCTGGGTCTCCGCCGAATCCTTCGATGTTGTCGCGTACCCATTCGAGCGCCGCGATCTGGTCGCGAATGCCGAGATTCGAAGGCGGTCGATCATCCCCGTCACAGAGCGTCTGCCAGTCGAGGAAACCCAGTACACCGAGCCGGTAGTTGATCGTGACGACCACGACATCGCCTCGCTTGGCCAATCGCTCGCCGTCGTAGAGGCCTGTCGAGCCAGAACCGAGGATGAACGCACCGCCATGAATCCAGACCAGCACGGGTCGGCGTGCGTTGTCACATTGGGGCGTCCAAACGTTCAGATAGAGGCAGTCCTGGCTCTGGTGACTTCCGGCTGCGCCGATGATGCTGCGAATCACGCGATTGACGGGGCCGATCTGGGGTGCCGATGATCCGAAGCTTTTGGCCTCGCGGATACCCGTCCAAGCCTCGGGTGGCGCGGGTGCTCGAAAGCGAAGCGGGCCCACTGGAGGTTGGGCAAACGGGATTCCCTTGAATCGCTCACCTCGTCGATGTGTCTCGCCCTGGATTTTTCCCTGATTCGTCGAGACGATGCTTGCCAACTTACCCCCAATAGACCGACATGCGCGGACGCAGCTTACTTCACGTCGGGATCGGGGACGACCGAATCGTTCGAGTTAAATTTCGCCTCACGCGCGGCACGCGCGTCGGTGAGTTCTTGCATTCGGTACTTCGAGAAAGACACGAAGATCGCCTCGGCCTCGGCGCGCAACACGCCGTCGGCTTCGAGGCGTGCGCTCGTGAAGATCTTGCGCCCTTCGACGCGTTCGAGGGTTGCCTCGAAAAGCAGCGGCGTGTGAAGGGGTGTCGGACTGCGATAGATCACCTTGAGTGTGCCCGTCATTCCGGGATTCCCGGAGAGCGACTGGACGTAGCCCAATACTTCGTCGAAGGCGGCGGCGACAAAACCCCCGTGCACCGATCCGGGCGGGCCCTCGTAGGCGGACCCGAATACTCCCGTCGCATGGGCATGACGATCGTCCTTGCGGCCGATGGTGAGCGGTGGCGCGAGGGGATTGGCGAGGCCGATCATGGGACTCTGATCAAAAAAGGCACCGACATCGCCTGCGTTGGCGGATTCCGCAAAAAGTCGCGCGTCCTTCAAGCGCGGATGATCTTTCAGTGCTTCGGCATACCGTTCGAGCGCATCGGCGGCGCGATGCAGCTCATCGACAGGGGCGTTGCTCGGAACCAGTCTCTCGATCACGAGCCGCATTGCGGTCGCCAGTCGTCGCTTCTGCGTCCACATCTCGGTCTGGCTGAGCTTTGTGGCGTCCCAATGCGGCAATATTTTCAGCTGATCGGACTCGGTCAACGTTTTCTCCTGAAGTGCTTCGCGAATTGAAAGATCGATGCACGCGGTCGAGTATAGTCCGCGTGATCCCAGGGAGGCGCGAATGTCGAATCATGTGGACGGGAAGGTCATCATCATTACCGGCGCCGCGGGCGGCTTCGGTAGTTTGGTCGCGCAGAAGACCGCAGCACTCGGGGCTCGGGTCGTCGCCTCCGATGTGAACGAGGCCGAGTTGGCGATCATGGTCGACACCATCATTGCAAACGGAGGCCGCATCGAAGCCGTCGTCGCGGACGTCACAGATCGCGCGGAGATGACGAAATTGGCTGCCCGCGCGGTCGATCGTTTCGGAGCGATCGATGTCATGGTCAACAATGCGGGCGTCATGCCGCTGGCCTTCTACGCGGACCATGCCGAGGCGGCGTCGGCCTGGGATCGCTGCATCGACATTAATCTGAAGGGCGTGTTGCACGGCATCATTGCGGTGCACGATCAGATGATCAAACAGGGCCGAGGCCATATCGTCAACATTTCATCGATCTATGGGAACTACCCGGTCGCCGGTGCCGCGGTCTACGGCGCCACCAAGGCCGCGGTTAACGCGCTGTCCGAGGCCCTACGTCAGGAATCCCAGGGAAAGATCAAGGTGACGACGATCCGACCGACCGGCGTCCCGACCACCGGCCTCGGGGCCGGTGTCATCAACCCTGCAGCGGTCGGCGGAATCCTCGGCGCGAACGAAGCCAGCTTCATGGAAAAGATGGGTACACTGTTTGGTGATGATCCGCCGCAAGACCTGACAGATCCTGACAGCATGAACTATTTCGCCTTGTCACCGGAGCTGCTGGCCGATCAGATCGTGTTCGCCATCAATCAGCCCTGGGGCGTCTCGATCAGCGATCTCACGGTACGCGCGTCGGGTGATTCCTACATGATCTGAGTGGCCTTCGATGAAGGGGCTCGCGCGGCTCGATTCGTTCCTCGCGCTAATCTGACGACGTGAGTGCTTCGAAGCAGACCGCAGGCCCGACCGGGGTCGTCATTGGTGCCGGTGATCGCGGGGCCAACGCCTATGTGCCGCTGCTACTCGATCATCCCGAGCTCGGTTCCATTGTCGGCGTCGCGGAGCGAAATCAGGATCGCCGCGAGGCGTTTGCGAAACGATTCGGGCTCTCCGATGGCGTCTGCTTCGCCGACTCGCGCGAACTCCTTGCCAAGCCGCGCTTTGCGGACTTCGCGCTGATCGCGACGCACGACAAACACCATGTCGAGCCGGCGCTCGGTGCGCTCGAACGTGGCTATCACGTGCTGCTCGAGAAGCCGATGGCCGTCCTTGAGGCCGATTGCGAGCGCCTGGTCCTGGGGAGCGAGCGCAGCGGGAAGCTGCTTCAGATCTGTCACGTGCTTCGTTATGCGCCGCTCTATCGCGCGATCAAGCAGGTGCTCGACTCTGGTGAGATCGGTGAAGTCGTGACGATCCAACATTCAGAGAATGTTTCATACTGGCACTACGCGCACTCCTATTGCCGAGGACATTGGCGCAATCGGGCCGAGTCGTCACCGATGATCCTTGCCAAGTCGTGTCATGATCTCGATTTGCTTTACTGGCTCGGCGGTGCACGCCCAATTCGATTGACCTCGATCGAGCGGACTACGGAGCTTTGCGAAGAGAATGCGCCGGCGGACGCGCCCGATTTCTGCATCGAAGGGTGCCCGCACGCAGCGACCTGTCCCTACGACGCGGTGTCGATGTATCGCGATTTGACGCCACTCTTGCTCGATCTCCGCAAGACGAGTCGCCTGGAATCGGATGCGGAGCAGTCGGTCGACATTCCGAAAACGACGGGTTGGCAGGGCTGGCCCGTCGCCGTCATGACCGCAGATTCGACACCTTACGGTGTAGGACGAGCGTTGCGAGAGACCCGCTATGGGCGCTGTGTGTATCGCGTTGGCGACAACGACCAGCCCTCCAGTCAGCATGTCGGCATCCAGTTCGCCAATGGCGTGAACGCGAGTTTTACGATGCATTCGACGTCCCATCGGGAAGGCCGTGAAACACGCATCGACGGGACGCTCGGCTCGCTCGTGGCCGGCTTTTACAACACCGAACAACACGCGATCGTTCATGATCACAAGAGTGGCCGGCAGCGCACAATTCCGATCGAATCGCTCACCGGATCTCACGGCGGTTCGGATGCCCTGCTATTTCGGGCCTTCCTGGCTGCCATTCGCGGAGACGGCAACGCTGAAACGACCGTTCAAGAGTCGATCTGGAGCCACCGCATGGCCTTTGCCGCCGATCGGTGTGCACGCGAAGGGACGCTGAAAACCTGGACGTAGGCGTGATTGAGGGCGACGAAGTTGCGACGTCAGGAGGTATGATGAGCCTCGCGGTGGGTGCGGTGTTGCCGGAACGCGTGGCTCTGAACAGGCTCGAGGGGTTTGGATGGTTGGCAGTTCAATTTCGATGAACCGCGCGCGCGATACGGTCGCGATGGCGGCGATCGGTTGGCTTTTCCCGATCATGATCGCGAGCGCCGCGGGCGCGCAATTCGCCACATCTCCGACCGCGATCAGCGCCGTCGAAATCTCCGGTACGGGCAGCGAAGGATCGTCACGCGAGCCCCGAGCGCAGCTCGGCCGGAGCCTGGGCAAACGGCTGTCTGGCGCAGGCGGGAAAGAATTGATTCCGATTCGCGTCACCCTTCGGCACCAGGACCTGCCCGCCCGGGGTCGCGGACGTCGGGAAGCGATCGCCGACCGTCAGGACCGGGTCCTCGCCTCGCCCGCACTTTCGGGCCGAGCCGTGCGTCGGCGCTACAAGGAGGTGGCGGGCTTCGCGATGACGGTTCCCGCCGCGGCGATCGATGGCCTTCTTCGAAATCCGGAGGTGCTTGCAATCCATCTCGACGGCGAGATTCACATGTCCCTTGCCGAAGGGCGTGCGTTGATGGGATCGGACACGTTTACGAACCTCGGTGTTAGGGGTACGGGTATCAATGTCGCCGTGATCGACACTGGCATCGACACGGACCATCCGGATCTGATGCTGAGTCTCGTCGCAGAACAGTGCTTCTGCGACACGCATCGATCTCCAAGCTTTGGCGGTTGCTGTCCCGGAAACGCAGGAACGGCGTCGGGATCGGGCGCCGCCGAAGACGACGCGGGACATGGGACCTCGGTATCCGCCATCATAACGAGCGATGGCCTAGTGGCTCCGCTCGGCGTTGCACCCGACGCCGGCATCGTCGCTGTGAAGGTTCTGTCGAGCAAGGGTTCGGGTGCAGCATCTGATCTCGATGCGGCCCTCGATTGGGTCCTCCAGAATTTTGACGACGAGGACGCTCCCATTCACATCGTGAACATGAGCCTGTCAGATGGGGGCGAATTCGATTCGACCGGCATTTCGACCTGTTCGACGACGCCGACGGCTATCGCGATCGCCGATCTCGCAGCCGTCGGCGTTGTGGTCTTCGCAGCCTCCGGTAACGACGGCCACGATCTGGGCATTTCCGCCCCGGCCTGCGTCGCCGAGGCGATATCCGTCGGCGGCGTGTACGACGCAGCCGTCGGTTCGGTAGG
>JAQBEG010000585.1:0-5994 GCA_032123985.1 Deltaproteobacteria bacterium | reverse complement strand
GTCCGAGGAGAATCGATGTCTCTCGCCGCATCCTATCCATATTATCTCGCCAACACGCCCGAGACGCCGAATCAAGACCTCGAAGTTCTCGACAAGTACAGCGGCGAGGTCGCCACCCGCGTTGCGTTGGCCGACGATGCGGCCATTGATCGCGCGATCGCGATGGCCGTCGAGGCGACCGAGCCGATGGCGGCGCTTGCTGCGTACGAGCGAAAGGCAGTTCTCGATCATTGCGTCGATCGCTTCAAGAAGCGCTTCGAAGAGCTCGCAATGGCCCTCTGCATCGAGGCGGGCAAACCGATCAAGGACGCACGCGGAGAGGTGTCGCGACTGATCGACACCTTTCAAATCGCCTCGGAGGAGTCTGTTCGAATCGGCGGTGAGGTCCTGCCGCTCGATATCAGTGCGCGCGCGCGGGGCTATCAAGGGATGTGGAAGCGCGTGCCGATCGGCCCTTGCTCGTTCATTTCGCCCTTCAACTTCCCCCTCAATCTGGCCGCCCACAAGATTGCACCTGCGTTGGCCGTCGGCTGCCCCTTCGTCCTGAAACCAGCGAGCCTCACGCCGATCGGAGCGCTCATGATTGGAGAGGTGCTCGCTGAGACCGATCTGCCCAAGGGCGCATTCTCGATTCTGCCCTGCTCACGCGCGGGGGCGGCGCGATTCACGGAGGACGACCGACTCAAATTGCTCTCGTTCACCGGATCTCCGGGAGTCGGCTGGGACTTGAAATCGAAGGCGGGAAAGAAGCCGGTCGTGCTCGAACTTGGTGGGAATGCGGCTGTCATCGTCGACGAAGACGCGGATCTCGAAGACGCGGTCGAACGCATCGTCTTTGGCGCGTTCTATCAGAGTGGCCAGAGCTGTATCGGCGTTCAGCGCATCATCGTTCATACCAGCGTCTATGACGCGTTCCGGTCAGCACTTGTCGCCAGCACGCGCGTCCTCAAAACGGGCGACCCCAAGGACGAGTCGACATTCATCGGACCGATGATCTCGGAAAAAGAGGCGACGCGTCTGCATGAATGGATCGAAGCGGCGATCGAATCGGGTGCAACCCTGCTGTGTGGTGGTCGGCGTGTGGGCGCGATGCTCGAGGCAACGCTACTCGAGGACGTTTCTCGAGACCAGGACGTTGCGCGAAAAGAGGCCTTTGGTCCGGTTGCGATTCTGTCGAGATTCGAGGATTTTGATGCGGCGCTCGACGAGGTTAATGATTCGGTCTTTGGGCTCCAGGCGGGGATCTTTACGCGTGACCTGTACAAGGCCCATGCGGCATGGGATCGGCTCGAGGTGGGGGGGGTCGTGATCGGAGACGTGCCCTCATGGCGGGTCGACCATATGCCCTACGGCGGCGTCAAGGACAGCGGGCTCGGTCGTGAAGGCGTGAAGTTCGCCATCGAGGATATGACCGAAGTCCGCCTAATGGTCATTAGAACGCCCGGCGCCTAACGCTGAATCGCTGGTCGACGCCATGAGTTGCGTCGCATCTATGCACGCCGCCTTCGGCGCATGGATGACACGCGGCGTCCGAGCCGGGCGAGGCCGAGAGCGAGCAATGGCTCGATGCCGACAAGGCCGCACCCGCCGCCGCCACTACCACCACCGCTCGAACTGGTCGTAGCCGGGGGGGGTTCAACGGGTGGCACCACGGCCAATTCGAGGAGAGCGATCGCATCCTGGATCTGGATACGCGGCGTGGTGAGGCCGTTGCGCAAATCGAGTATGGGCACACCCGAGAGCGCGAGAGCGTTATCGATCTCGTCGGCAGTGCTGGTCGGAAAGGCCTCACGAATCGCGGCGATCGAGCCGGCGACGTGCGCTGAAGCCATGGAAGTGCCACTCGACACCGAGGTGCCACCGCCCAGGGTAGAGGATTCGACCGATTCACCGGGTGCGAGGAGTCGGAGGAATGATGCCGAATTCGAGAAAGCCGACACTACGTCCTGATCCGATGTTGATCCGACCGCGATCACGTTCGAAAGGCAAGCCGGGGTCGTGAGGGAATTCGTGAAGTGCTCATTGCCCGCCGCCGACACCGTCAACACGCCGGCGTCGCGCAGCAGTTGGACTGCGTCGAATTGTGATGCTCCAGCCTGGTCGCAGCTCGCTTCCGAAGTAAACGGGGAACCGCCGAGCGATAGATTGACGGACGCGATCTGATGAAAAGCGGTAAGTCCAAGGACGTGCTGGAGGCCGGCAAGAATGTCTGACGAGAACGCACCGGGCTCGCCATTGACCTCGCTAAAAATTTGAATGACGATCAGCGTCGCATGCGGCGCTACGCCAACGAGAGAGCCTCCCGGCTCCTCGCCGAGGGCGATCCCCGCGACTCGGGTTCCGTGACCGCAGCCAGTGATCAAGCACGGAACCGAGGCACCCGGACCGAACATCTCAGACAGGCCATTGGGGCAATCGTCGCCGGTCGAGAAGCAGGCTTCTTCGATGATGCGGTCCGCGAACATTGGATGTGTCGGGTCGACACCCGTATCGAGTATGGCGATCGAAATTCCATCTCCGTCGTACCCCAGCTCGTGAACCAGGTCGGCTCCGATGATCGGAATCGTTTCTTCGAGTTTCGTGCGGTGCACGGCGTCGAATTCGATTTGTCCGGTCCCAAAATTCCTGATCAGATGAAGCAGGGCCTGGGGACCGACCGAGGCGGCGCCTCGCGCGAGTAACGGAAAGATGCGCAGCGTTTCGAATCCTGCGCTTCCCGAAGGACCAGCGAGCAGCGCGATGGCCGCTTCTTTCAGCATGCCCGGATCGGTTTCGAATATCACGCGCACACGTTGTCCAGTCGCGATCTGGTCCACGATGTCGAGGGGTATGACGAAGGGTCGAGTTCCCTGCTCGAGCTGAATTGCTTCGATGAGCGTTCGTCGCACGATTTGTGTCGAGGCGTGGTCGAGGTTCTCTTCGGCGACCTCGTGTCGGTGCGAAGGGTTGGAGAACTCAGCAGCGCGCATGGCTGTAGGGTTCGCGGGTGGCCTGGGGGCAAATCGCACCGACGGGCTGGCGGACGCTTTTGACCTGAACTCGATCGTCTTCGATTCCAGGGCTCTGGGAATCGACGTCGGGTCCCGGCTCACGAAAAGTGGAGCCAGAACAAGCAAGGTCATCGGAATCCAGACTCTTTTGCGCAATCGGGCCTCGCTGGGCGTGGGCTGGGCATGGCTGGCCCCTCGGATACTCGCGAAATCGGCACAATCCGGCGAGATCTTGAATTTTACGACACAAGACGGCCCCTATCGCGCCCCAGTTGCGGGCTCATGCAGAGGCAGATCGGCCAGAATACGCCCTTGTTTCGGTGCATCGAGGTGAGCAAAGGAAAGAAGGAAATACGACGGAAATGGAATGTGCCCAACGAGTATCGTCGACTCGAAGAGGTGAGGGCCGCCGAACGATTCATCGCCCTGTTTGCGATCGCCACGTTTGTCGCGGCCACGTTTCTTCCCTGCGAATCGACCTCCTCGGCGAATCCAGGCGTACTATGGGCGTCGACCGCAGATGCGATGCCGTCAGCGCATGAATCGGAATCGTCTCCGGTGGCGTCCCCCCAAGCGCATCACGCATCCCACGTAGCCGTCCAAGCGCCCGCGACGGCGGCCAGGCTGGAATTCAAGCCGACGTGTTTGTGCGGGTGTAGTGACACGCGATCCCAGATTGGTGGCGGAGCCGCTCGTCTTGGCAGTGTTCTGCCGGGGACAGCGCTTGCTCGACTTCTCGAAGCCGAGCCGGTCATTCTCGTCGAGCAGGGTTCTCCGACTGAGAGCAGATTCCACCTCGAGATCGATCCGATTCCCATCTAGTTCAGTTCCCAGTTCTTTGTTCAATCAATCGGCCTTCGGATACACCGCAATCGCGGCGTAGATCGAATCGGCCTGGTTTTTGCTATGCGCGTTTCATCAGGTTCATGTTCGCTTGGGCGAATCGAATCATCGTGGAACGTGTCGAGACGGATGGGAATGAGAAAATGATCAAAGAGACGAAATGGCGAACCCCGCAGAGCCGACTGCGTGTTTGTTTATTGGCGTGGGCCCTCGTTTGGGCTGCCGCGCCGCTGCCGGTCGCCGCTAGCGGGCCCGCCGGCCACGCGCCGATCGGGGTCATGGGTGATCATACTCATCACAAAGGCGAGGCGATGCTCTCCTATCGCTACATGCGCATGGGGATGGACGGTATGCGCAACAACGATGACCGGGTCTCTCGAAGCGAGGTCCTTCAGGACTTCATGGTCACTCCGATCAGCATGGATATGCAAATGCACATGTTCGGTGCAATGTACGCGCCGATCGAAAAACTCACTGTGATGTTGATGGTGCCCTTCGTGCAGCTCGACATGGATCACCGCACGCGCGCTGGAACGACCTTCAAGACCCACTCGGAGGGTCTTGGCGACATCACCGCAACGGCGCTCGTCGATCTCTGGAAACACGAGGGACACAAGATTCACGCGAATCTGGGAATCAGTTTTCCAAGTGGGTCGATCACGAAGCAGGACAAGAACCCGATGTCAGCTGGGGCGAAGGTTCGACTTCCGTATCCGATGCAGATTGGTTCGGGTACCTATGATTTTCTGCCGGGTCTGACGTACAACGGTCATTCCGAGGCGTGGACCTGGGGTGCTCAAGTGACGGCCGCGATTCGTCTCAATGAAAACCACGCGGGCTATCGGCTCGGGGACGAATACGCCTTGACCGCCTGGGGCGCGCGTGAATTGACGAACTGGGTCAGCGCGAGCCTACGTCTCGAGTGGCTGCAGAACGTGAACATTCGCGGTCGCGACGACAGTTCCAGCGTCAATCCGGGGGTCGTGCCAACTGCGGATCCGGGCAGACAAGCAGCGATGCGCCTGGATGTATTGGCAGGGCTCAACTTCGCGGTGCCGACCGGTCCGCTCTCGGGTGTTCGATTCGCATTGGAGGCGGGTGTGCCCGCGTACGAGCGGCTTGATGGTCCCGCGCTCGAGACGGATTGGATCCTCACCGTCGGTACGCAGTACGCGTTCTGAGAAGCTCGAATCGACCGCTAGCGTTGATCCATCACATAGGACGACGTCGTCGGTCGGTGCAGCGGCAACGAAGGCAGCATCAGTCGAGATCCAGCCCGTCGTGATTGGGTTCAAGGACCCGATCGGCGGAGATCGAAATGCTAAAATAGGGTGGTGCAGTAGCGGTGACGTCGGATTCGTTAGTAGTCGGTGTTAGTAGAATCTGTTGTCTCGGCAACGTTTGAATCGGGCGATCAACCAGCCGGTCAGGCGCGGGTTGGGCCGTGTACTCAATCAAGTCCACAGAGAGAGAAAGCGTGGCAAGCAGAATAGGGACGCCCAGAAAGGGGCCCATAATACGGCCGCGGCGCTTCCAGCGTCGCATTCGTCGCCGTGGAAAACGTTCTTCCGGCGTCTCCGGCAAGTCCAGCATGGGGGTACCTCTGTTTGAAGTCTCGATGACTCAACCAATTGGTGAGATCGGGATGACTCCAGAGAGGCATGAGCGGAAATCGCTATTACACGGGCCGATTGCACCCATCTTGCTAGTCCATTGCCGGCGGCGGCGGGATATGGAGGCTGCTTGGGCGCGGACCGCGACCGTCTTATTAGTCGTGATCTCTGGCGAGCATCTGCGCGTGGACGTGGTCCGGCCGCACGGCGAGCGAGACGGGATCGCCCGGCTGTAAACGACGCGCCAGACCGCGGCCCGACAGCAGGTGTGTCGTAAACGTTCGGTCGCGTGCGCGTAGCGTGACGACGGTGGCCAGACCATCGCTGATGAGACTTTCGACGTTGGCCTTGCCGATCGGCTGACCATCTCCGCGACCGATGTCGAGCTTGAGATGCTCGGGACGAATTCCCACCCAGGCTTCACCGCCGACCTGCAGGTCGGCCGTCGTCGGCACGTCGAAGCCTTCGCTGATCTCGACCCAGGAGATCCCATCGGCCTTGCGGAGGACACGACCGTTCGCGAGGTTCGTCATGCCGACTGTATATGC
>JAQBEG010000584.1:0-3519 GCA_032123985.1 Deltaproteobacteria bacterium | reverse complement strand
GATCATGGAGAGCGCAATCGGAGGTTTGGCTGCCAGCGTGCGCGCGTACTCATTCACGCGTTTCATCAACTGATCATCCGCAACGACCTCGAGTGCCAGCCCCAGTCGCAATGCTTCCTGGCTATCGATGACATCGCCACGGAAGGCCAGGTCCTTGGCTCTCTGCAGACCAATCAAGCGTGGCAACAGCCATGTCCCGCCGTAGTCGACCGTGAGCCCTCGATTCACGAAGACCTCTGCGAAGCGCGCGGATTGTCCGGCGAACACGATGTCGCAGCCGAGGGCGAGGTTGCAGCCGCCCCCGGCTGCCACGCCATTGACGGCGGCGATCGTTGGTTTTGGCAGGCGATGCAGCTTGAGGGCCGGCGACGTCGTCTCACTCGTGAATTGTTTTCGTGCGATCGGTCCTCGACCAAGCCGCTCGGCCTGCGCGCCGCCGCCGCTGAGATCTGCGCCGCTGCAAAATGCTTCACCGCAACCGGTCAACACGAGAACCCGATCGTCGGGATTGGCTGCGACCTCGTCGAAGCGCTCTCCAAGTTCGGCGAATAGTTCGGGCGTGAGCGCGTTCTTCACGTTCGGACGATTCAGCGTGATCGTGGCGATGCCAGCATTGCGGCTCAGCTTGATCGCGTCGATTTCCTGCTCGCCCATATAAAGTCCCCTGTTCGGTTTCGTTTCCTTGCCGAATCCTCTGGTCGATCGAGGTTGGCGTGCTAAGATAAATCCAACATATATGATGTATCTAATACTCGCAACACCGATGTCGGAGAAGTCGGAGAAGTAGGAGAAATAGACCCGATGGGCGATCAAATCGAACAGGAGTGGGCGAGAGAGCCCGGCACCAAGCGAGACCGATCGGTCGAGGTCCGTGAGCGTGCTCTCCGTAGCGACGCGAAGGTTTCCAGGAAGACCCTCCTGGCGGCCGCCCGTGCGCTCTTCGCCGAACGGGGGCCGGATGGTCTGACCATTGTCGAGGTCGCCAAGCGAGCGGGACTCAATCGCAGTACGGCCTATCAACATTTTCGCAGTCGAGAGGAACTCAGTGAGGCCGTCGCCGAGGAGTTCGCGACAGAGATCCGGGAGACACTTCGGGAGCCGCGCGGGCTGGCTGATCAGATCGACTTCTTCGTCCACTACTTCCATGAGCATCCGGATATCGCTCGCCTCTGGATGTTTCATCTGTTGTCCGGGGAGACTCGCGCGAGGGAGGGTTGGGACGGTTACATCGAATCGCTCGAAAATCTCGCGAAGAGCCCGCACTCTCTTGCCGGTATCGATGCGGAGATGCTCGGTGTGATCGGTCTGACCTCAGCGTTGGTCTGGAGCGTGATGGCGCGTCAGCACGCCGGGAGCGAGGAACTCGAGTCGCTCGAAACGACTCGTTTTGCGAACGAGCTCAAACGCCTCTTCCGCAATGGCACTCGAAAAGCTGAATACCTGGCGCAGGTCTCTCGCGAAGGCGACGAGTCCGATCAGGGCGACGAAAGGAATACGAAATGAGCGGCGGAAAAGACCCGATGGGCCCGAAGGCAAGTGAGATCGTCCACGGGGCAATGACAGAATGCCGAGTCGATCTTCTGCCCCTCGACGAAGCAAGAGAGACCGCGAAATCCGTCGACATGATCGCGGCTTTCGCAGAATTGAACATCTTTCGCGTAATGCTTCACCGTCCAAAGACGGCGAAGGCGCTCTCAGACCTGTTGGTCTCGCTGCTCTTTGGAGGAGCGCTCGACGATCGCTTGCGCGAACTGGTGATCATGCGAATTGGCTGGTCGACCGGCTCTGACTATGAGTGGACGCAACATTGGAAGATTGCGCGCGAGCAATTTGGTTGTACAGACCAGGATCTTCTCGAGTTGCGTGGCGACTGGCGGCTGAGTACGCATTTTGGTGAAGACGAGAAAACCCTCCTCAGTGCTGTCGATTCGCTGTTGGAGCAGGGCACGCTCTCCGCGGAGCTGGCAGGTCGATGCATCGAACGATTCGGCCGTGACGCGACAATCGAGATCGTGACTGCGGTCGGAGTCTGGCGTCTGGTTTCGAAAGTGACCAACGCGCTTCAGATCCCGCTCGAAGAGGGAATTGCCTCGTGGCCCCCGGACGGCAAACAGCCCTGACCCGACCACGACGAAGCCGCACGGCGGCGCATCGATGTCCCGATCCCTAATTCGTGGATCTCCAAACTCGGGTACTCTATTCCGATCCAAAACCAAGGAGTAGATATGTCCAGCATGCATGACTTCGAAGCGCTCTCGATCACGGCCGAGCCTATGCGGCTCTCGGAGTTCGAAGGCCAGCTCTGTCTAGTCGTCAACGTCGCCAGCCGTTGAGGCCTCACCGGCCAGTACGCAGGTCTGCGTACCCTTCACGAAGATACGGACGGTCTCAGCGTTCTTGCATTTCCGTGCAACCAGTTCGGTGCTCAGGAACCCGGAACCGACGCTGAAATTCTCGAGTTTGCGACATCGAAATACGCGGTCACGTTTCCGATGTTCTCGAAGATCGAGGTCAATGGAGACGGAGCAAGCGAGATCTATCAATTTCTCAAGGCGGGCAATGCCGACGAAGAGGGCAACGAGGCGATCGCCTGGAACTTCACCAAGTTTCTGGTCGGCCGTGACGGGCAGGTCCTGCAGCGGTTTGCGCCGCAAGTGACGCCGGAAGAAATCGGCGAAGCGGCGAAGGCGCATCTATAAGCCGATTGGTCAGAGAACGGCCGATCAACTTTTAGTAGGATTCTCGTTCATGAAGGCCTCGAAGGCCTCCTTGTATTCCGGGTGCCAGCGAGACAGCGGTGGCCGATTCTCGATCAGGTCGCCCATGGCCCACGCGATCCGTTTCTCGTCCACTTCGCGAGAAACGTCGTTGTCGGGGCAAAGGACGTAGAAGTCTCCGCGCCCGATCGATTCGAGAAGGAACTCGACGACCTGCTCTGCGGTCCAGGCGCCATCGGGCTTGTGGGCCATGAACCGTCGCATCATGCCGGTATAGGTGAAGCCGGGCACCAGCAGATGTGCGCTGACCTGGCAGTTCGCGGTATTTCGCAGGCTGTGTTGCAGGGCTTCGGTCACGGCTTTGACGCCCGCCTTGCTGACGTTGTACGCGGGGCTGCCCGGCGGCGAAGTGATTCCCTGTTTCGAACCGGTATTGATGATCAGGGCGGGCGTGCCCTGGTCGATCATGGCGGGCGCGAATGTATGCACGCCGTTGATGACGCCCCACAAATTGACATCGAGCACCGCTTGCCAGTTCTCGTACTCCGTCCAGCTGTCGGTCGCACGGCCTATCCCCGCGTTGTTCATCAAGACGTCGACTCGCTGATAGGCGTCATAGGCGCTGTCGCACAACTGCTGCACATCTGCCAGCTTCGAGACGTCAGTCGGAATCGCGATGGCATGATCGACCTCGGCGGCCGCCTGTTTCAGTTTGTCCGCGTCTACGTCGGCCATGCACACGCGCATGCCGAGCGAGGCGAACTTCTTTGCGGCGGCGAGTCCGATGCCGTCGGCGGCACCC
>JAQBEG010000583.1:0-3952 GCA_032123985.1 Deltaproteobacteria bacterium | reverse complement strand
TAGACCAGAACATGTCCCCAGAGCAGAAAGGCCAGTGCCCCCACCATTCCCCCTGCGCCTTCGATTGCGATCAAGACCGAGAGCGAAGCCGCAAGCTGGGCGAATCGCGCGACGGGGATCATCGAACCATCGAGCCCAAGGAGCGGAAATGGCCATACCCCCAGAAGCACGATGAAGAGCGCCCATCGGAGCGCCCCCGCTCTACCCAACGTTCAACTCATTGGCGATCTCGCCGTCGGCTCCGACCAGCCGACTCGCGTAGTCTGCTCGATCGACGTAGGTCTGTTTCAAATGGATCGGTGCTCGATTTCTCATGGAGATGTTGATCAGTTCGACCGCCAGGGAAAACGCCATCGCAAAATAGATATAGCCCTTCTCGACGTGTTTTCCGGCGCCTTCGACGATCAGCATGACACCAATGAGAATGAGAAAGGAGAGTGCAAGCATCTTCATCGTCGGATGTTGTTCGATGAAGCGACTGATCGAGCCGGCAAAGGCGAGCATCACCGCCACGGACATGACGACCGCCGCGATCATGACGGTCATGTTTTTCGCCATTCCCACCGCCGTGATCACCGAATCCAGAGAAAAAACGATATCGAGAAGCATGATTTGAATGACGACCGCGCCAAGTGTAGCCCCAGCAGCCGCGGTGCTGACGTGTTCCTCGCCCTCCAATTTATCGTGGATCTCCCAAGTCGCTTTCGCCACTAGAAAAAGACCGCCGCCAAACAGGATCATATCTCGACCGGCCACCGGATGTTCAAACACACTGAAGAGCGTAGTAGTCAGTCCCATCACCCAACCGATCGCGAATAGCAGACCAATTCGCATTCCCATCGCCGCGAGGAGTCCAACCCGACGCGCCAGCGCTTGACGATGAGCTGGGAGCTTCTGGGTCAGGATCGCGATGAAAACGATATTGTCGATCCCAAGTACGATCTCGAGTGCCGTCAGTGTCGCCAGGGCAATCGCGTTCTCGGCTGTAAACAGGACTTCCAATTTCCCCTCGCTCTCCTGGCCGTATCTGCGGACGCACCTTCAATGGGGCCGCCGGACAATGGGGCCGCCAGGGTCCGAAAAGCTGCACGAATCTACAGCAAGCCGTCCCGAGATTCTCACGGCGGCAACTGACATCGAAAGAAACGTACATGCGTTGCCGGTTGGCCCCATTCGGTCTCGGATCGTCGTCAAATTTCGATCACCTGGTCCTATAATGGAAGCATCAACTGTTTGGGTTGAACTCAGGAACAGAGATGATGAAACGAGCCTTCCGTCTTCTAATTTCGAGCTTCACAACGATCGTCCTTATTGCGCCGCAGTAGCCACAGAAGCCCATGCCGCCGTTGAAGCCGTGGACGTCGTCTTCGTCCTCGACAATTCGCGCAGCATGAGAAACAGCGACCCCTACTATCTGACGCGGACGGCCGTCGCGAATTTTGCGTCGGCACTCGCCGACGACCCGGAGATCGACGGCCGCATTGCCGTTATTCTCTTCGATGGCAAGGCACGACTCGTACGAGGCTCGACTGAGATCAACGCGGGCGAGACCGATGCATTGCTGCGCGATGCTCTCGCGGAACTCGATTTCTCCGGGCAACGCACGAACAGTCCAGCTGGAATCGAGCGTGCGCTCTACGAATTTCGCCAGAATGGCCCAGACAATGCTCGTCGAGCGATCGTGTTCCTCACGGACGGAGAGATCGATACGGGCGACGCACAGAGCGATCTCGACGCGGCCCGGTGGCTGCGTGAGGATCTTGCAAGCGAAAGTGAAGCGTCGGGCATTCGCATCTTCGGCGTACCGGGCGAGATGGAGACCGCGCGTGACTACTACGTCGAAACCTTCGGTGGGTTTACGCGCCTACTGAGCGAGCAGCTTCACGCGGATTCGTTCCGAACAGATCTATGCGAAATCCTGTCCGTGCTGACCTGCGGACTAACGGACTCGGCCTGGGTCAGTCTTTCGATCGTGCCCGACGACGGTCAAGATCCGCGAATCGATCTTCTCTCCTACGAATTCCTGACCGAAGAGGAGCTCGAGGAGATCGAACCCAGCGAGCAGACCGATCTCAGTCAATCGGGACTCCGCTAGCAAGCGGCAACGACTGGCCAAACCGGGTCATTTGGGGGCGTCGAGTTCAGCAAGAATCGCCGCTGGGCGGGGGTCATCCGGATACGAACGTTGCCAGGCCTGGGCCCGCGTTCGTGCCCGTTCCATTTCACCCTGATCGCGAAGAAGCGCCACGAGCGCATGCTGAATATCACCGCTGGAAACGCCCCGATCAACGGCCGCGGCCAGCGCCGCGATCGCTTCACTTCGACGATCCGCCGCATCGAGGGCGAGCGCCCAGGCGAGAACCAGTCGCGGCTGATTGGGCCCGTCCTGCGCCGCGCGAGTCAATTGTTCGAGCCCTTCCGAACGCTCACCAACCCGATGAAGTGCTAGACCGAGAGCGTGACGAACCAGAGGCTCGTCGGGCGCGAGTTCGACGGCCTGGCGGAGCCATTGGACGGCCTCGGCATCTCGCCCGAGCTGTCGCTCGAGATCCGCAAGATTCGCATAGGCAGGAACGAAATAAGGCGCGAGTTCCATCGCTCGCTGATAGGCGGCTCGCGCGGCGTCGGGCTCTCCGTAGTGGACGGAGAGTAGTCCGAGGGCGACCTGGGCTTCTGGCCTTTCGGCATTGGCAACCAGCCGCGCTCGATGTTCCCGAAGTGCTCGGGCGAGAACCGCTCGATCGGCTGGGCGCCATTGTTCGGCGGGCACATCGGCGAGCGCCTCGGCCGCGGCGACCCGAATAGCAAGATGCTCGTCCTCTAGGAGTGGCCGAAGAAGCGCTATGCGAATCTCGGGCGTCGATCGCTGGATCAGATCGATGAATGCCAGTCGCTCTAAAGCGGTCGCGCTGCTTATTCTTTCTCGCAGAAATTCCAGCGGAGGCAATCTTTCGGCCTCGTCGGCAAAGCGAGACCAGGCGTTCGCGCGCACGATCGGCGCATGGCTGGGCTCGACGGCGATTTCGAACCAGCGCCCTGCATCGTTACGGGCTTCCATCCCGTTCACGAGATGATCTGACCAATGAGAGGGACGGACGGCGCCCGGTCCTCGCCATGAATCGATTTGCGCAGTCGCCCATGCAGCATCGCGATCCGCGTGACAGTCTTCGCAGGCGTTCGGCACCTGCAGGCTCGTGCTTCGATCCGGCCGCGGAATCGGAAACGAATGATCCCGCCGTCCGTCGACCTCCATGTAGACGCGTTCCGGCATGTGGCAAGCGACGCAACTCGCTCCCTCGGCCCCGGCGTCATGTCCGTGATGGGCCTTTGCATCATAGGCAGCCGAGTCATGACAACCCGCGCAAAGCGCATTGCCTTCACGTCGAAGATCAAGAGAATGCGGATCGTGACAATCGTTGCATCGAACGCCCGCCGCATGCATGCGGCTCTGTAGAAAAGAGCCCCAGACGTACACCTCGTCGCGAATCTGCCCATCCTCGAAGTAGAGCCCCGGGTCGAGCAGGCTCGGGCGGTGGCCATCGAGCAGTGGTGCCCCGATCACCGGCACGTCCACGATCTGCGCCCGACGCGAATGGCAGGGTGCACAGACGTCGAGTTGTGCATCATGAGGTCGAGTCGAGACTCGCGTCGCGATTCGTGCGCCGCTCTCGCGCTGCCATGCTTCGGGATTCCAGGATTCGAACTTCACATCGAAGCCACTCTCATCCGCCGGCGCCTCGGTTTTCCCTTCGCGAATCGCGACGTGCAGCGACCCGGCGCCGTGACAGGCCTCGCATGCGACATCGATTTCGGCCCAGTGGGTATCGAAATGACTCGTTTCTGCGTCGTAACCCTTCGTCAGGTTCGTCGAATGACACGACGCACACTGGCTGTTCCAATTGTAGGCGAGTCGTTCCCAATGCAGCGGGTCATCCGGCGTGATTCGCTCGCC
>JAQBEG010000582.1:0-3068 GCA_032123985.1 Deltaproteobacteria bacterium | reverse complement strand
GGAACCCAGCATGGGAACGGGCAATCACTGGGGAATGGAGGCGAGCGGGTGCGATCGCCGTTGCGAGCTGTGTTGCGATGGCGGTCTATCTCATGGTCGTTTTCGGCGGCAGTGTTTCTCTCGACCCGGCCAACATCAGCTTGCTCGACATCGTGAAACTCTTGCCACTGCTCGCGTCGACAGCCGTCGCGGGATATTGTGTGATCATCGTGCTCGTCGGGCTCGCGCTGAAGACACTGCGACGAGGCAACCCCGTAATTTCATACTTGAGCGAGTCGTCCCTTCCCGTCTATATCCTGCATCAAGTCGGCATCGTCGTTCCGGGCTACTACCTCCTTCAGCTCGACTTGCCCGTGAGCGTCAAGCTTCCACTGCTTCTCGTCGTCTCGACCAGTCTGACGCTGGCCGTGTATCACTGGGTCGTACGACCCAATGCAGTCCTTCGATTTGTGTTTGGAATGCCGGCAAAGCCCGCAGCACTTCGGTTCGCCGTCAGGGCCGGTGCAGCCACGACACTCGGCATCGTCTCAATGGTTCTTCTCTTCGCTCCTTCAGCAGGCGCGGGCGAGGCGACAGCGGCGGGCTTATGGTGGGCGGATAATGGCTCCGCTCAGGTCGAGGTGCACGAATCCGATGGGGCGCTCACCGGAACCATCGTATGGCTGCGAGCGCCCTTTGGTGTCGACGGGCAAACACTGCGAGACATCAATCATCGGGATGCGTCTCGTCACGACACGCCGGTCGTCGGTCTCGCCATGCTCAGCGGCTTCCGTCGAGACTCGGACGATGCCGAAATCTGGACGGGCGGCAGTGTGTACGACCCGGGCAATGGCAGGACCTACCAGGGCACGATCCGGATGGACGGAGAAGATCGACTCCTGCTCCGTGGATTCATCGGAATCTCGCTGCTTGGACGTACGACCACCTGGATTCGGGTGGGGAGCGAGGAATTGCCGCCGCAGGCACCCCTCGCCGCCCGAGTCGCGAACTGAACGCCTCGACGCTGCGAAATGACTGCGCCTGGTTCACGTTTCCGGTCGTGCAGCTGGGCGAGATCATGTGCGCCGGCCTGACCTGCATTGAGAATCCACGGGCAAAACCACCCCGCCGCCGCTCTCCGAGTTCGACAACAGCACCAACCTCCAGTTCACCATCCCGACGATGCCCCAGTCGTCGAGCGTCCATGCCGACCTCACTCTGCTGGTCCGCGGCGCGGAGCAGCCGCGGCTTGAAGAGGTCTTCGTCTGCCCGGAGCCGGGGAGTGACCTGGTCGCGCTGAGCTGTCTCGGGACCCTCGCACTGTTGCGCCGCCGCGGGGACAATCATGCGAATAGGATGCCTCCCGACCGACAGGAGACGAGCCCGCTCTTCCGGCTCTTCAACCCGCTTTAGGGATGAAGCCTTGGCAAGGTGCTTCGCCCACGCTCCATGCCGCCGATCGAGGGCTGACGCCGGATCCGGCTACCAGGGATGCAGCCGGACCTTGAGTTCGCTGAATCCCTTCACGAAGCAAGACCGCACGCGAACCGGCGCCTCGACAACTTCCACCTGACGGAAGCGTGCCATGATCTCCTCCCAGAGAACCCGAAGCTGCATCTCGGCCAGGCGACTGCCGACACAAAAATGCACGCCCCAGCCGAATGACAAATGCTGCTTCACGTTCGGGCGATCGATGAGGAACTCGTTTGCCCGATCGATGACGCTGTCGTCCCGATTGCCCGAGACGTACCACATCACCACCTTGTCACCCTTCTTGATCTGCTTGCCGCCGAGTTCCGTGTCCTGTGTCGCCGTCCGTCGCATGTGGGCGAGAGGCGTTTGCCAACGGATCATCTCGCTCACCATGTTGGGGATGAGATCCCGGTTGTCGCGGAGCTTCTGATATTCAGCGGGATTCTCGTTGAGCGCCAATACACCTCCCGAGATCGAGTTGCGCGTGGTGTCATTACCACCGACGATCAGCAGCACCAGGTTGCCGAGATACTCGAGCGGCGGCAGATCCTTGGTCGCTTCGCCCCGGGCCAGCGCCGTCACGAAATCGTGGCTTTCGCCCTCGGCGTTGTCCCTGCGAGCCTCCTTGAGGGCCGTGAACTCCTTGAGACATTGGAGCAGCGCCGCTTGACGCTCTTCTTCAGTAACGCCTGCCACACCGATTCCAGTCGCCGGGTCGCTCGTCGCCATGTCCGACCAGAAAGTCAGCTTTCGTCGTTCCTCCTGGGGGAAATCGAACAACGTTGCGAGCATCGCCGTCGTGAGTTCGATCGAGACCCGGTCCACCCATTCGAACACCTCGCCCACGGGCAGGTTGTCGAGGATCTCGATGACGCGCTCGCGGATCAAAGGCTCGAGGCGCGCCAGGTTTCGCGGCGCCACCACGGGCTGCGCAACCTTTCGTTCGGCCATGTGCCGCGGACCGTCCATCGAGATGAAGCCCGCTTCGACCGGAAAATTCGGATCGGGGTCGACGACGGTGATGCTGCGCGCGGAGGAGAAGATCTCGTCCTTCTTTTCGACTTCTACGATGTCGTTGAATTTGGTCACCGACCAATAAGGCCCGAAATCGCTTTCGGCGCAGTAGTGGACGGGGTCTTCTTTGCGAAGTCGTTCGAAGTAGCCCCAGTGCGTGTCGGTCTCGAAGAGCTCGGAATCCGAAACGTCGATCTTGTCGAGCGGAATCGAATGGGGATCGGCATTGGCCTGTCCCTTGGACGGCAGTGAACTCTCTTTGATCGGATCTTTGATCGGATGGCTCATCATGTCTCTCCAGGAGGTCTTTGGGCGGACCCTTGGGTCGCCGTGCGACGGGAGCGGGCAGGCCGCCAGTTTGATCGGGACCGGCCAAGTCTACGTCATCGAAGCGAAACCTCAGCGCGGAAACAACAACTGAACCTGGAACCGCGTCGACCAGTCCGCGCCATACTGAGGCTTTTCTACGTTGTAGAAGGCCTGGAAGCTCAGGTTGACGGGCAGCTTGCCGAATCGAACCACCTTGCCGAAGCCTCCCCCCACCGGCACGAGCCAGGCGTCGTGGTCGGCGTCCCAGTTCGCCGTGAGGATCGGAGCACTCG